>JBKBMM010000125.1:0-2904 GCA_046295835.1 Caldimicrobium sp. | reverse complement strand
TGATATTGTAAATGCAAGACTTATATTTAAAGATGGAACAACTTGCAACTTAACTGCAAGTCGAGTATCCCTTTCTCGTCAAAGAAAATTCAGAGTTTTTGAAAAGGGCAGGTATTATAGTGTTAATACCCTGGAGAAGACCTATATAGAAATAAAACCTAAAAAAAAGGAGAAAGATTTTCTTGTAAAACAAGAAAAGTTTACAGATAACGACCCTCTTAAGGAAGAATTAAAGGCCTTTCTTAACTCCCTTTTAAAGGGAAAAAAAGTTTCTCCTTCAGGAGATGAGGCTTTAGCTGCACTAAAAGTAGCCTTTGAAATAAAAAGGGAAGTTGAAAAAAATCTTAAAAGGAAATTGGGAATTCTCTTGTGAAAGTTTTAATAATTACTGGAGAAATTTCTGGAGACTTATATGCATCTCTTTTAGTAAAAAGAATCAGAGAGATTAATCCAGCTTTGCATTTTATCGGCATTGGTGGTCCCAAACTAAGAGGTACAGACACAGAAATTCTTTTTTCAGCTGAGTCCCTTTCATTAATTGGTCTTCCCAAACCTTCAGATTTAAAAAAATATTATTTCATTTACAAAAAGATTGAAGACCTTCTTCGTAAAAGAAAGGTAGATCTGGTAATTTTAGTAGATTTTCCAGGTTTTAATCTTAAAATTGCTAAGCTTGCAAAGTCTCTTAATTATCCTGTCATCTATTATGTAGCTCCTCAAGTATGGGCGTGGCACAAAAAGAGAATAAAAATCTTAAAAAAATGTGTGGACCTCCTCTTGGTTATCTTGCCCTTTGAAGAGGAATTTTTTAAAAGTTATGGTCTGCCGGTAAAATACTTGGGACATCCAGCTGTAGATGTAGTAAAGGTTAATCTTTCTAAGGATCTATTTTATGAAATGTATGGAATAAAAAACAGAGGACCAATTATAAGTTTTTTTCCAGGGAGTAGAGAAGGAGAAGTAACAAGACATTTACCTCTCTTTCTAAAAGTCTATAATGAATTAAAGAAAAAAAATCCAGAGATCTTTGGCATTATAGGGAAAGCCCCTGGGCTTAAGGAAACCACTTTGTGGGAAAATGCAAAAAAGGAGATGTTAGTTTTAGAGAATATGTCCTATGAGATTTTAAAATATTCCCATGCCTCACTTCTTGCCTCAGGTACAATTACTTTAGAGGCTGCCCTCTTAGAAACTCCCGCTGTTGTGACCTATAGTCTGCCCCCATGGATATACTTTATAGCTAAAAGATTAGTTAAAGTGCCTTTTATTAGTCTACCTAATTTGATCTTAGGTAGAGAGGTTTATCCTGAAATATTACAAGATAAAAGTTCACCTTTAGAATTAGCTTCAGCATTAGAAAGGGTAATAAACCGTGAGACAGAAATCAAAAATGCCTTAAAGGAGATCAAAACTCTTCTTGGCTCACCAGGAGTTACTTGGAAAATTGCAGAGGAGATAAATAAATTCGTCCATAATTTAAAATACCATAGACCTTGACAAAGAAGAGTTTTAAGAAGATATTAAAGAGTAAACTTAATTAGGAGGTGAGACAATGGCTGAGGATTTAAAGAAAATGTATAGAACCATTGTGGGTGATCACTTCCCCTCAGAGCTGAGAATAACCTTTGGCGATCAAACCCTTATTTATAAAAAAAGGACCTGGGATTTAGAAACTGAACCAGGGGTAATTGAAAGAAGAGGATTAAGATATGGAGAAAATCCCGATCAAGAAGCAGCCCTTTATGAATTGGTAGCTGGTAATCTTGTGTTAGGAGAAGTAGAATTTATTTCTCCAGGAAATGGGCTTGTCTCAAGTTTAAGAGAGCAAGATTTCCTTCAATTCGGAAAGCACCCTAGTAAAACCAATCTTACTGATGTAGACAATTCTCTAAACATTTTGAAATATCTTACAGAAAAACCCTGCTGTGTCATAGTAAAACACAATAATCCCTGTGGAGTTGCCTATGGGTCAACATTAGAAGAGGCCTTCCTTAGAGCCTGGAGTGCAGATAGAGTAGCTGCTTTTGGCGGAGCTATCGCCTTAAATAGAGCTGTAGATAAAGCTTGTGCAGAAGCGATAGTAGAACACTATTTTGAAGTTATTGCTGCACCAGATTATGAAGAAGGAGCAGTAGAGATCTTAAAACAAAGAAAAGATTTACGTATTATAAGAGTAAAGAGAATGGATAAACTTAGTGACTATGCGGAAAAACCCTTTGTGGAATTTAAAAGTCTTATTGACGGTGGTTTAATCTTGCAAGTTTCTCAAAAAAACAAAATTAGAAGTAAAGAAGATTTAAAACCAGCTGTAGCTATTAAAGACGGAGTAGAATATAGGTGTCTTAGAGAGCCTGATGATAGGGAAATTAGAGATATGATTTTTGGTTGGGCTATTGAACTTGGAGTTACCTCTAACTCTGTACTATTTGTTAAAAATGAAAGAACTGTTGCTATTGGAACAGGAGAGCAAGATAGAGTAGGTTGCACTGAAATAGCCATTTTTAAAGCCTACAGAAATTATGCTGATTGGCTCTGTTATAAAAAACACAAAATTTCATATAAACAACTTGAATTAGAAGTAGAAAAGGGCCTTAGACCAAAAGAGCAAAAAGAAGAAATTGATGAGGAAACTAAAAGAGATAAGGCTGGACTTATTAATGCAGTTATGGTTTCTGATGGGTTTTTACCTTTTAGAGATGCTGCGGATGTAGCAATAAGACAGGGCATAAGTGCCATTCTTCAGCCAGGGGGTTCTGTAAGAGACTGGGAAGTCATTCAGGCCTGTAATGAAGCTTATCCACCAGTGGCTATGATGTTTACTGGGCAAAGAGCCTTTAAACATTAATTAAATTTGACAAATCTCCTTTAAGATGTTATATTAGTTTCTGATTAATTTACAAGGAG
>JBKBMM010000124.1:0-3123 GCA_046295835.1 Caldimicrobium sp. | reverse complement strand
AGCTTACTTAAATCTTTTATATTGAAGGAAATTTCATATATAGATAGCCCTTTGAGATAGGGAAGGTAACTCTCTATAATTTGTATAGGCATTAATTTATTTATTTTCAGGTTTAACTCAAAGGTTAAAACCAAGGTGCCATTTTTTTGAGTATTGAAAATCTTAAAAGTATTAGAATCCTTGGTTGAGGAAATTTGTAAAGGCTTAGAATTAAGCTCTATGGATAAAATTTTTATATCTCCCTTTAGAAATTCATAAATATCCTCTTTGGGAAGCTCAAAAATTGCCTTACCCTTTAGAAGATTTTCATCAGGTAGAAAAAAAAGTTCATATTGACTTTTTAGAGGATTTGCATAGAGAAGAGTGGGCAAAAGGAAAAATAAGAGGAAACAAAATATTTTTTTCATCTCTTGGGAATTTAAAGTTTAGGGTTATAATTTTAACATATTATAAAACAGCAATATAAACTTGCCAAGGCAGAAGCTATGAAAAAAGTTAAGGTTTTAATTATATGGGGATATGGCATTAATTGTGAAGAGGAAACTAAATTTGTTTTTGAAAAAGTGGGAGCCTTGTCTGAAATTGTACACCTTTCAGAGATCTTCTCTGGGGAAAAAAAATTTTCAGATTATCATATTATATGCTTCCCTGGTGGCTTTTTAGATGGGGATCATTTAGGCTCTGCGCAGGCCTGTGCTCATCGCTTTAGATATTTAAAGATCAAAGGTAAAATCCCTCTTTGGGATGAATTTATGCATTTTCTTGCACAAGGTGGGCTTATCCTTGGTATTTGTAATGGGTTTCAGCTTTTGGTTAAAACAGGATTACTTCCAGGAGGAGATTACTTGGGACAAAGAAAGGTTACTCTTACTTACAATGATTCAGGAAAATTTGAAGATCGTTGGGTCTATCTAAAGGTAAATCCAAAAAGCCCCTGTGTGTTTTTAAAAGGACTTAGTGAACTTTATTTGCCAGTTAGACATGGAGAGGGCAAATTTATAGCAGAAAGTGAAATCTTGTTAGATGAGTTAGAAAGCAATGGCCAGATTGCCCTTCAATATATTCATCCTGAAACTAAGGAGCCAACCTTGCTTTATCCTTTTAATCCTAATGGTTCCCAAAGGGCAATAGCTGGTCTTTGTGATCCCACAGGAAGAATTTTTGGCCTTATGCCACATCCAGAGGCCTTTAATCATTATACCAATCATCCTCAGTGGACAAGATCTTCTCTTCTTAATGCTCAAGGACTCTATATCTTTGAAAATGGTGTAAATTGGGTTAAAAACAATATACTCTAAGCTATCTTATGAATCCTTCAACCCTAATTATATCCACTAAAAAAGCCTTTATTTTTCTCAAAAAAACTGGGTTATTTATCCTTCCCCTTGCCCTAATTTTATACCTTATACTTTTTTTTCTCTCACCAGAAATATTACTCTATCTTCAAAAAAAATATCAACAAAAACTGGTATTTTTCACTCCTACAGAGCCTATTTTATCCTTATTAAAATTTTCTTTTACACTTTTTATTTTATTCACCTTTCCTTTGATATATCTTGGGCTGCTTACCATATTTAACTCTCTACTATTTCTCAAAAAAAAATTTCTTTTACTTTTATACTTCATGGGACTGCTTTTTTTCTATTCAGGAGTTGCCTTTTCATATTTTATAACCCTTCCCTATGGAATAAAATTTTTAATCTCCTTTAAAACTGAAAGCTTAGAACCAGCTATTTCTCTCTCTCATTTTGTTAATTTTTTTTCCTTTTTTCTATTAACCTTTGGTTTTATCTTCGAATTGCCTCTTTTTTTATCTATTTTAACTTTAATTGGAATTATCCATCCAACTAAACTTGGTAAATTTCGTAAAGAAATTTTCTTTTTTATAGTTGTTATTTCAGCAATTATCACTCCTACGCCAGATGCAATAAATATGAGTTTACTTGCTCTACCTATTTATCTTCTCTTTGAATTAGGCTTAATTTTAGGTAAGCTTCTAAAGGGAACTAATATTCTTTTGGAGGATAACCTGAAAGCGCCTCAGCCAAAGTAGCAGCCTTATCTGGTGGCATAGCACTTAAAATACTTGCTACTTGATTGCTTTTAAGTTGGGCTAAAATTTTTACTGCCATCTCTCTATCCATATTAATTAGTTGCTGGGCAGCCTTAGAAGGGCTCATTTCAGAATAAGCCTTAACTAATAATTTGACCCTTTCATCTTGAATGGCAGAAATCTTATTTAGCTTTTCCTCTACATCTTGAGATAACTGAGTTAAAGCATTCATCTGCTCTTCTAATCTCTTCTCTAAAAGTTTCAATTCTCTCTCCTTACTTTCAAGCTCTTTAGCCCTCTGAAGAATTTTTTCCTTTTCAAGATTTAAAAGATCCGAAATTTCAGGAGGGCAGGTATAAGTAGCATTTCCTTCCTTTGCAGAAAGAGTAGAAATCTCTGAAAAAAAGTACAAAAATCCCAAAAAAAATTTTAAAGATACTACTACTAAAAGTAAACTAAAAATTTTTTTCATCTTCAAGGTTTTAAGCAAGTTCTCTCCCTTTCCTCAATAGGGTGATTTCATCAATTTCTTTTAATTCCCTCTTCATTTCTTCAATATAAAAGTGCACTTGAGTTTTTTTCATTAATTTTTCCATGAGTCTCTTTTCCTGATTTCTTCTCTTTAATTCCTCCTTTAACAATTCCAAATGTTCCTTTTGGACTTTAATTTTATTATCGGCAATTTGGCTAAATTCTAAAAGTGTATTAAGGTAATAAAGCCATTCTTTTACTTCTCCTCCTGAAAAGGTCTTTTCCTTCTCTAAATATTGAAGAGAATCCCTATATTCTTCCTCTATTAATTTTTTTTCTTCTGTAAGTTTCTGCAAATTTAAAAGAGCATGCTGTACTCTCACTTTACTTCTCTCTTCTTGAAGTTCTTTAAACCAAGAAAGAAGCTTTAAAAGCTTAATTTTTCTTTTCATTAGCTAAGTCTTTAGCAGATTTTTTAATTTGTTAAAGGCTTCTTCATAGGAACAGCCTTCTTCTACTTCCTGTCTTAAAAAGGCCTTTATTTTAGGAACTAATTCTAAGGCTTTATCTATCTCTGGATTAGATCCCTTAACATAGGC
>JBKBMM010000123.1:0-3133 GCA_046295835.1 Caldimicrobium sp. | reverse complement strand
AGGAGGTTTCTACTTTAAATGAAAAGGGAGTTGATTTTAAAGAGAGGGCAGATTTTATTGCGCTATCCTCAACGGAAATTCTTTCTGCCATGGAAGAGGTTTCAAACTCAATTAAGGAGTTATCTTCAGCTATAACTGAGATATCCAAGCGTGCTATGGAGAGTTCAAGTGTGGTTAAGGATACAGTCAGCACAGTGGATTTAGCTAAAGAGAAGGTGGAATTGTTAGGTAAGGCATCACAGGAGATAAATGAGGTGGTAAATTTAATAAATAGTATAGCGGAGCAGACGAATCTTCTTGCCTTAAATGCTTCTATTGAGGCAGCTCGAGCAGGGGAGGCAGGGAAGGGCTTTGCTGTGGTAGCAAATGAAGTAAAAGAGCTTGCAAGACAGACTCAAGAAGCTACATCTACTATTGCGGAGAAAATTAAATTTTTACAAGAAAGTAGTGGAGAGGTAGCCTCAGGGGTGGAAAACATAGTTGAGCTAATTAAGAGGGTAGAGGAGTCTTCAAGTGCTATAGCATCTGCAGTAGAAGAGCAAACGATTGTAGTAAATACTGTATCAGAGCACATAATGGGGGTAAAAGATAAGATTATGATAAATGAGGATCAGGCAGCAGCGATTAAGAACTCTGTTGAAGAGATAATGGAGTTAGCTCAGAGATTAGGTGAAGTAAGTAAAAATGTAAAAGAGGTAGCAAAGGAAATAGAAGAAATTACCAATCAATTTAAGGTATAGATAGGGGGTGGTGTGTGGAAAAAGGGCGGGCTTTTAGAGAAGCTTTTTAAAGTTAGAGAAGTACTTAATAGTATTTTATCTGGAAAAGAGAGGGCCCTTTATCTTTCCCTGATTGCCCTTCTTGCTAAGGGGCATCTACTGATAGAGGACTTACCAGGAGTAGGGAAAACCACTCTTGCTTTGGCATTAGCAAGAGCTCTTGGGCTATCCTTTGGAAGAGTGCAAGGAACAAGTGATCTATTGCCTTCTGATATAACTGGTTCTACTATCTATAACAAAAAACTTGAAAGCTTTGAGTTTCATAAAGGGCCCATATTTAATCACATTGTTTTAGTAGATGAGATAAACCGTATGAGTCCCAAAACCCAAAGTGCACTTCTTGAGCCTATGGAAGAGAGACAAGTTACTGTTGATGGTATAACCTATCCTCTTCCAAATCCTTTTTTTCTCATAGCCACCCAAAATCCAATTGAACTTTATGGCACCTTTCCTCTCCCAGAGGCTCAGCTTGATCGTTTTCTTATTAAAATTTCCTTAGGTTATCCAGAAAGAGAGATGGAAAAAGAAATTCTCAAAAGGGGAAGTCTTAAAGAGGAATTAAAGGGGATCGAGACTATCCTAAGCCCAGAGGAGATAATCTTACTTCAAGAGAAGCTAAAGGAGATAAAGGTTTCAGAAAAAGTATTAGACTATCTATTAGACTTAGTTTATGCCACCAGAAATAACACCTCTATTCTCATGGGGTTATCAACAAGAGGTGCCTTAAATTTGTTATCTTCCGCTAAAGCTAAAGCCCTTCTTGAAGAAAGGGATTATGTAATTCCAGAGGATATTAAAGAACTTGCTCCATATGTAATCACTCATCGCTTGGTTTTTAGAGAGGAGTATCAATCAGAGATGGAAAGTATTATTAACGAAATATTAGAGAGCATAAAGATCCCCATTGATTAAAGGGACATTCAAAAGTTCTCTTAAGTTAACCAAAGCAGGCTACATATTTACAGGTATTACCATTTTTATTGGAGTTTCAGCAGTCAACACAGGAAATAATTTTCTTTATTTTTTGGTTTCTCTTCTATTAAGTTTTATGTGGCTCTCAGGACTATTTGCCAGGTTAAATCTAAAAGGCATAACCTTAGTAATTTATCCCCCAAAAGAAGCTTATGCAAAAAGAAAGGCCTTTCTGAGAGTAAGAATCAAAAAAAACTTTTTTTGTGGTTTTTTGTATAGAATAACAATTATGCTAAAAGGAAAGATATCTTCAGAAAAACTTTTTTTAAAGGTACCTTTTCTTTTTGGGGAAAAGGAAATTTCCTTGGCTTTTACTTGTGAGCATAGAGGAATTTATAAAATAGAAACTATAACAATTTCGTCTTTTTTTCCACTGGGCCTTTTTGAGAGAAAGAGATTTTTTGAAGAGAAAGTGGAGTTTATCCTTTTTCCTGAGCCTAAGGGTTGCAATTATTATGAGAAGGATATAAGAGAGGCAAAGAAAGGAGGTAAAGAGGGCTTAGTTTTAGGAGCAGAGGAATTTGATAGTATTTCAGATTATATTGCAGGAATTCCAAGGAAATTTATCCATTGGAAGGCTTTTGCTAAATGGGATGAGCTAAAGAGAAAGATTTATTTAGAGGGAGAAATTCCAGGAAAAATTATTGATCTTTTTCAACTTCCCCATCCAAGTCTTGAGGAGAAGCTTAGTTGCGCAACATACTTAATTATCAAAGCTATATCAAAAGGTGAGGCAGTGGGATTGAAAATAGGCCATCTAAAATATGGACCTCAGAAGGGGGAGGCTCATAAAATAAAACTTCTAACAAGGCTTGCTTTATATGAGGCAAGATCTGAACTTCACTAAAGAAACAATGGAAAAACTTTTAATTCTAATAAGTTTACTCCCTCCCTTTCTGTGTCTTTATGGCATTTTATCTTCCAAATTTTATTACCTTAGTCTTTTTTTTATAGGACTTGCTTTTATACTTGATGTAAAAGGTTTTTATTTCCCAAGATGGATAATTAATCTTCTTGGCTTAGTTTTTATTTTTATTTTCTTTTTAGATGTAAGTTTAGAGAATTTTTTAGAGAAAAGCCTTCAAACCCTACTTTTATTTTTAGGTTTAAAACTTTTAGAGAAAAAGAAGCTAAGAGATTACTTTCAAATTTATCTGCTTGAGTTTTTACTCTTAGCTGGAGCAAGTTTTTACTATTCAGCCCTATGGTTTTTTCTTGCTCTTCTTTTTCAGGTCTTTTATATAGGTCTTGCCCTTTTTATTCATCTTTATTTAGAAGAAGGTGAAATTAATAAGCTTAGCTGGTCTGAACTAAAGTATATATTCTTTAATTTTGGCATCCTTTTTTTAAGCACTCTTACTTTAGGTCTTGTTTTCTTCTTA
>JBKBMM010000122.1:0-3138 GCA_046295835.1 Caldimicrobium sp. | reverse complement strand
CTTACCGGGAGACAATATAGGGGTGTTATTGAGGGGAGTAGGGAAGGATGATGTAGAGAGGGGTCAGGTATTAGCTAAGCCTGGGAGTATAAAGCCATATAGCAAGTTTAAGGCGGAGGTTTATGTATTGAAGAAGGAGGAGGGAGGTAGGCACACACCATTTTTTAATGGGTACAGGCCACAGTTTTATTTTAGGACGACGGATGTGACAGGGGTAGTGAATTTACCTGAGGGAGTTGAGATGGTGATGCCAGGGGACAATGTGGAGTTAGAAGTGGAGTTGATAAAGCCTGTGGCATTGGAGGAGGGGTTGAGGTTTGCTATAAGAGAGGGAGGAAGGACAGTTGGAGCTGGAGTAGTAACTAAGATTATAGAATAAAAGGATAGAATAAAAGGGGAAGAGAATGGCTAAAAAAGGAGAAGCAAGGGTTACCATACATCTACAATGTACAGAGTGTAAAAGGATAAATTATACTACTAGTAAGAATAGAAGAAATACTCCGGATAGATTAGAGTTAAAAAAGTTTTGTCCTTGGGATAGAAAACATACTGTACATAGAGAGGTGAAGAAATAAGGTAGGGCAGTAGCTCAACTTGGCAGAGCATCGGACTCCAAATCCGAAGGCTGGGGGTTCAAGTCCCTCCTGCCCTGCCACAAGATTAAAACTTAAAGGATGAATTCGAGATGGGAGAGGGAGTTAAAAAAGGGAATATAGCTGCAGGGGCAAATCTTATCAGTAGAGGAGTCCTTTTTTTAAAAGAGGTTAAGCTTGAAGCCAAGAAAATAACCTGGGCTCAAAGGAAACAAGTGGTTATGACAAGTTTGATGGTAATTTTTTTAAGTCTTTTTATAGGTGCCTACTTAGGAATATTAGATATAATTTATAATTTTGTAATAAGTTTAATGGTGAAATAAATGCAAAAAACTTGGTATTCTATCCAGGTCTGGTCAGGGAAAGAGGAAGAGACTAAAGAAAAATTTCTTCAGTATCTTGCAGAAAATAATTTAAGTGATAGAGTAGAGAAAATTTTTGTTCCACCTCCAAAAGAGGTGGAGATAGTGTTTTCACCAGAAAGGCAGGTAGTAGGCAGATTTTATTCAGGCTTTTTTTTAGTTTATGGTGAGATTGATGATGAGTTGAAAGAGAAGATTAAGTCTATAGAGGGAGTACTTGATGTAGTTGGTGGAGACAAGATTTATTATTTTAGGTCGGAGGAGATTGAGAAGTTAATGAACCAACTTGTTGTAGAGGAAATAAAGCCTAAGCCCAAGTATCAATTTATGCCTGGGGATAAGGTTAAGATAATAGAGGGACCCTTTGCAAACTTTATTGGAATAGTAGATGAGGTTAAGGCGGATAAAGGTAAGGTGAGGGTTTTGGTAAGTATTTTTGGAAGAGAAACTCCCGTTGATATAGATTTTACTAATTTACAAAAGATTTAGAGAGGTTAAGGAGGTTTGAGATAGATGGCGAAAAAGGTAATAGCTCAAATTAAGCTTCAGTTACCAGCTGGGCAGGCAACACCTGCACCTCCTGTTGGTCCAGCCCTTGGTCAGCATGGTGTAAACATTATGGAGTTTGTTAAGGCCTTTAATGAGAAGACCAGAGGGCAAGAGGGATATATTATTCCTGTAGTAATTACAGTCTATGCAGATAGATCTTTTACTTTTGAGCTTAAAACTCCGCCAGCTTCTGTTCTGCTTAAGAAAGCTCTTGGGATTGAGACTGCGGCACATAGTCCTAAAAAAGAGGTAGTAGGCAGAATTACAAGGAAGCAAATTGAAGAGATAGCAAAAATGAAAATGGTAGATATGACAGCTGCTTCTTTAGAGGCAGCAATGAGGACCATTGAAGGGACAGCCAAATCTATGGGAATTGAAATCGTTGATTAAGGGGTAGGATTATGCCAAAAAGAGGAAAGAGATATAGAACTGCTTTAGCAAAGATTGATAGAAGCAAGAGATATACCTTTGAGGAAGCGGTTAAGATTGCCTTAGAAAATTCTTCAGCTAAATTTGATGAGACTGTGGAGGTAGCAGTAGTCTTAGGGGTGGATCCAAGGCATGCTGATCAAATGGTGAGAGGGTCAGTGGTACTCCCTCATGGTACAGGAAGGGTTGCTCGTGTACTTGTTTTTGCTAAAGGAGACAAGGCAAAGGAAGCACAAGAGGCTGGTGCTGATTATGTGGGAGATGAGGATCTTATAAGGAAGATTCAAGAAGAGGGCTGGCTTGAATTCGATAAGGTTATAGCAACTCCTGATATGATGGGACAAGTGAGTAAGCTCGGAAAGATTTTAGGACCAAGGGGGCTTATGCCCAGTACTAAGACAGGAACTGTGACTTTTGATGTGGCAAAGGCTGTTAAGGATATAAAGGCGGGTAAGGTGGACTTTAAAGTTGATAGGGCAGGGGTGGTGCATGCTCCTGTGGGCAAGGCATCTTTTGGGGAGAAAAGGGTACTTGAAAATTTAGCTGCTTTTTTTGAAGCCTTAATTAAGGCAAAGCCTTCTGCAGCAAAGGGGCAATATATTAAGAGTATTGCTATTTCTACGACAATGGGTCCTGGAATAAAAATTGATGTTAATGATGTAAAAAATTTACTGCAGAAATATTCTGGAGATTAAAATACACTGGGCCATAAGGTGCTCTCATCAATTGGGAGCCCTTTTAGGCCAAAGATAAGTAGGTGCGGTAGAACCGCTTAATTACCGCATCTTGCGGAGCCTACTTTAGGCGGAAGGGGATCCTATCAAGGAAGAATTTTTAAAGGAGGTTTAGCCTTGATTACCAAAGCTAAAAAGGCAGAAATGTTAAAAAGTTTAAAGGAGAAGATGGAGAAATCAGAAGCTATTTTTATCACTTCTTTTAAAGGATTAAAGGTTTTAGAGGCAAATGAGATTAGGAAACTTGTTAGAGAAAAGGATGGGGAATATAGGGTTTTCAAGAATACCTTAATTAGGATTGCCACAGAAAATACTCCTTATATGCCAATTATAGATTATGTTGATGGTCCTACGGCTTTGATCTTTTCCTATAAGGATCCTGTGGAGATTGCCAAAACTTTAAAGGATTTTGTGAAGACCCATTCTGCATTAGAAATTAAAGGGTTGGTATTTAAAGGAAAGGGGTTTGAT
>JBKBMM010000121.1:0-3218 GCA_046295835.1 Caldimicrobium sp. | reverse complement strand
GGCATAGCTATAGGAACAAGACCAGATTGTATAAACCCAGAAATTATAGAAGTTTTGAAATACTTTCAATCTTTGGGATTTTATCTATGGATTGAACTGGGACTTCAAAGTAAGCATAATGAAACCTTAAGAAAAATTAATAGAGGGCATACCTATGAGGAATTTTTAGAGGGATATCATCTACTCAAAGAGAACGGTATTCCTGTATGTGTACATATTATATTTGGTTTTCCTTGGGAAAATAGAGAAATGATGCTTGATACAGTAAAAGACCTTGCAAAGCTAAATATAGATGGAATTAAATTTCATGCCCTCTATATAGTAAAAGGCACGGCTTTGGCTAAACTTTATGAGGAAAGACCTTTTAAAGTTTTAAGTTTAGAGGAGTATGCAGAGTTGGTAGCAACTGCATTAAGTCTCTTGCCTCCAACTACGGTTATTCATCGTCTAACCTCAGACCCACCTAAGGATGACACAATTGCCCCCCTTTGGCTTTTAGAAAAAAATAAAGTACTTAAAAGAATAAAGGAACTAATGCTTGAAAAAGGGCTTTATCAAGGGAAAAATTTCTCTATTTCTGCTTAACTTGAATATTTACAATAACTTGCTTTACCCCTTCAACAGATTTGGCTAATTCTACAGCCCTTTTCTTTTGTTCCTCTTTATCTACTATGCCTGTAAGAGTAACTATTCCATTGACAGTATCTACATCAATTGAAAAAGCTTTTATTTCGGGATCAGAAAGGAATTTTGTCTTGATTTTTATAGTAATTTCTTTGTCTGATATGTATCCTTTAATTCCTCTCTTTCCTATTTTAAGATTATTTACAACTTTTTTTACCCCTTCAGTGGAAGAGGCAATGGAGATAGCTCTTTTAATTTCTTCTTCACTTTCCACTAATCCTGTTAAAGTTACTACCCCATTAACGGTATCTACATCAATTTTTCTTGCTTTTGTAATAGGATCTTCAATTAGTTTAGCCTTAATTTTGGTAGTAATAATTGCATCATCAACTTGTGTACCAACACTTCTTGGATCAGTTGCTACTTTATAACCCTCATAAGCTCCTCCTCCAACAATTACCCACCCGCATCCGCTATGTAGCAATATAAAAAAGATTAGAAAAAGAATAGACAGGCCTTTAAAATTATCTTTACTTTTTCCGATAAAATGATTAAAATATTTTATAAACATAAAGGAGGCCCTCCATGAAAATTAATCCTAATAATACTATCAATATATATTTTATCACTCAGGAAAATATTTCCAAGCAGGGCAATAAAATTTTTGAAGATTATCTCAAAAGTGCACTTCTTGAACTTGAAAGTGCAGAAATTCTTAAAGAGACAGAAAAGGAAAAGGTCAAATATCTTTCTGAAAGGCTTGATTTCTCATTAAACTTATTAGAAAGGCTTGCTAAAGTCCCCATAAGTAATTCCACAGCTTCAACTGTTGGGGATTTTCTTATTACTCAAGCCCTTGAAATGGAAAAAATAGCAGAATCTTTACCAGAGGGTGCGCTTAAAAATCTCTTTAAAGAATCTGCCTTTTATATAGGAATTGAGGCTGAAAAGATTAGGCAGGGCTATTATCAGGGTTAAGGCTTAGTTAGGGCTAATTCTAAAAGTTTTTGCACCAAATCTTTAAAGCTGTAGCCTGCAACTTTGGCTGAAAGGGGTAATAAACTTGTCTCTGTCATTCCTGGTATGGTATTTGTCTCAAGAAGGTAAATTTCATTATCTTTTATAATCATATCTGTTCTACTATAATGTCTCAAATAGAGAGCTTTATGAGCTTTTAAGGCATAATTTTGGGCTTTTTTTGTTAATTCATCTGGAAGATCTGCTGGACAAATTTCTTCTGCCAACCCTGGAGTATATTTGGTTTCATAATCAAAAAGCCTTTTTTTAGAGAGAATTTCAACTACTGGTAGAGGCTGATCTTCTAATACACCTACAGTTATTTCTCTTCCCTCAAGATATTCTTCTAAAAGAAGTTCATTGTCTACAGTAAATCCCTTATCTATAGCCTCAATTAGTTCCTCTTTAGTATTAACAAGAGATAGACCTACACTCGAGCCTTGAGTAGCTGGTTTTACAATTAAAGGAAAACCTATTGTTTCTGCTTGCTTTTCTATCTCCTTAAAAGGTGTTTCCTTTCTAAATAAAAATCCTTTAGGCACTGGAAGTCCTGCTTCTTTATATAAAATTTTTGAAATACCCTTATGCATAGCAAGCGCACTTCCTAAAACACCTGATCCCTGGTAAGGAAGGCCCAACATATCTAAAAATCCTTGTAAAGTTCCATCTTCTCCTTGTGGTCCATGTACAACAAGAAAGGCACAATCAAATTCTTCACTCTTCTGGGCAAGCTTTGGCAAATCATAGGCTGGATCAAAGATTTCTACCCTATGGCCCAACTCTAAAAGTGCCTTATAGACTGCTTTAGCTCCTTTTAGAGAAACCTCCCTCTCTGAAGAGGTCCCTCCAGCAAGGAGAGCTACTCTTAAGGCATTTCTTAAGGACATCCTTTACCTCCTTAATTCTATTAAGATAGAGAAAACTTTCAGGAATTATGGGCAAATTTTTAAAAAGCCTTTTTTCTAAAAGCAAAGTCATTTCCTCAAGTAGTGCCATTCTAATTAAAGATTTTAGGGTTCTCCCGTAGCGTTCTCTTAAATCTTTAAATCTTTCTTTAAGAGTGACAATTTCATCATGTTTAACTCGTTTGTCCGCATAAAAAACAATCTCTTCTTCACAAATAGGTGAATTGGGCTTGGGTGCCTTTAAAAAAATATGAGAGTAAATGATTTCTCCCACCCGTTTAAATCCAAGATTTTGCATAAATAAATAGCCTGCTAAAGCGTGATTTTCTCCAGTTTTTAGGCTGGAAAATTTTTTAATATCATGAAGTAGAGCCCCCAAAGTGAGAGTTTCAAGATCAAGAGGAGCGCCCTTTTCCTTGTGAAGTATTCCAAGTAAAAGGGCAATTAGGGCAACTTTTTCTGAATGACGAATGATATGTTCAGGAACTTCTTCCTTTTCAAGGAGTTCATAACCCCAATCTATAAGAGACTCCATAATTTAAGACCTCAAGAAAAAATAAATAAAGAGGAGAAGCAAAAATTACTCCATCAATTCTATCAAGAAGCCCACCATGTCCAGGAATTATTATCCCTGAATCTTTTTTTCCTGTCAATCTCTTTACAGCAGATTCA
>JBKBMM010000120.1:0-3222 GCA_046295835.1 Caldimicrobium sp. | reverse complement strand
GATTGCCAGATCTTCAATTAATGCCTTTCTTGAAGGAAGTTGGGATGAGGTATATTTAATTTATGGGTATTTTGTTAACTTAATTAGGCAGGTTCCCAGGAGGGAAAAATTTTTACCTCTTGAATTTGAGGTGGAGAAAAAAGATACTTCCCTTTCTTATATGTATGAACCTGATGAAGAAGAGCTTTTGCCTCAGCTTTTGCCTTTGTATTTAAATACAAGGGTTTATTCTGCAATGCTTGAGACTTCCGTGAGTGAACAGGCTGCGCGTATGACTGCTATGGATAATGCCAATCGTGCCTGTAGTGATATGGTAAAACAGTTAACGCTTTATTATAATAAGGTGAGACAGGCAAGCATCACCAAAGAGCTTATGGATATAGTTGGTGGTGCAGAGGCTATTAAAGGTTAAAAGATAAAGGAGGGTGAGGTCTATGGCAGAAGAAAAGGTAATTGGAAGAATAGTTCAAATAATGGGAACCGTTGTTGATGTGGAGTTTCCTCCAGGGAAGGTGCCCAAGGTTTTAGATGCTTTAAGGGTAACTAATCCTATGATAGATAATAGGGAGTGGAACCTTGTGCTTGAGGTAGCTCAGCAATTGGGTGATAATGTAGTCAGATGTGTGGCTATGGATTATACAGATGGATTAAAAAGAGGGCAAGAGGTCTTAGCAACTGGTGGTCCTCTTTTAGTTCCAGTTGGTAAGGGAACACTTGGAAGAATTATTAATGCTGTTGGAGATCCTGTGGATGAGGCAGGGCCTATTCAGACGGATAAATATTATCCCATTTTTAGGCCAGCTCCAGCTTTAACGGAGCTTGATGTCCAAATAAAGGTATTAGAAACAGGAATTAAGGTTTTTGACCTTCTTATTCCTTTTCCTCGTGGTGGAAAGATGGGGACTTTTGGTGGAGCAGGTGTGGGAAAAACAGTGGTTATGATGGAGATGATTCACAATATTGCCATGGAGCATGGAGGAATATCCGTTTTCTGCGGTGCAGGAGAGAGAACTCGTGAGGGAAATGAGTTGTATCTTGAAATGAAAAAATCTGGGGTTATTGATAAGGCATCCCTTGTTTATGGTCAAATGAATGAAACTCCTGGGCACAGAGCAAGGGTTGCTCACACGGCAGTTGCCTTAGCAGAATATTTTAGAGATGAAGAAGGGCAAGATGTGCTCCTCTTTATTGATAACATTTATCGTTTTACACAGGCAAACCAGGAAGTTTCTGCTTTACTTGGAAGAATGCCTTCAGCAGTGGGATATCAACCAACCTTAGCTACAGACATAGGAGCTCTTCAGGAGAGGATTTGTTCAACCACAAAGGGTTCAATTACCTCAGTGCAATGTGTTTATGTGCCTGCAGATGATTTAACAGACCCAGCTCCTGCTACAACCTTTGCTCACCTTGATGGTACTGTGGTTCTTTCTCGTCAGATTGCAGAGCTTGGTATTTATCCTGCTGTTGATCCTCTTGATTCTCAGTCAAGAATTCTTGATCCTAATATAGTGGGATGGGAACACTATAGTGTGGCTCGTCAGGTGCAGCAAGTTTTGCAGAGATATAAAGATTTGCAGGATATTATTGCCATTCTTGGTGTGGAGGAGCTTTCTGAGGAGGACAAAATTATTGTTGCCCGTGCAAGAAAAATTCAGAGATTTTTATCTCAACCCTTCCATGTAGCTGAGCAGTTTACAGGGCTTGCAGGAAGATATGTGAAGCTTGAGGATACTATAAGGGGTTTTAAAGAAATCCTTGAAGGAAAACATGATGAGCTACCAGAGCAGGCCTTTTACATGGTAGGAACAATTGAAGAAGCTGTGGAGAAGGCTAAGAAGCTCCTTGAAGGATAAGGAGGAATTTTATGGCAAGAATTTTATTAGAAATCATCACTCCTGAGAGGGTAGTGGTTCGTGAAGAAGTTGATATTGTAACTGCTCCTGGAGTTGAAGGAGAATTTGGCGTCTTAGCTCATCATGCCCCAATGGTGGCTGCTATAAAAATTGGCCCTCTGAGATACAGGGTTGGTGATAGAGAAGAATGGATAGCTGTAAGTGGGGGATTTTGCGAGGTTTCTAAAAATAAAATAACCTTTTTGGTAGAGGCAGCAGAAAGGGCCTATGAAATTGATGTAGAAAGGGCTTTGAGAGCAAAAGAGAGAGCAGAAAAGAGAATCCAAGAATATCAAGCAAAAATTGCCGAAATAGATTATGCAAGGGCAAGAGCAGCACTACAAAGATCTTTAACACGCTTGCTTGTTGCAGAAAAAGGAAAGGCAGGCCATCCCAGATAATAAAATTCTAAATTAGGAGGTTTGTGAATAAGGCTAAGCTTAGAGAAAAATTTAAAAACTTAAGATGTAGCTTAGATGAGAAAATATGGAAAACAAACTCATATATAATTAATAAAATTTTTTTAGATTCACCTTATTTTAAAAATTCACAAAGAATTGCCTTTTATGCCTATGTAAATAAGGAAGTAGATTTAAGTTTTGCTATTAAGGAGGCCTTAAAAACACATAAGGTCTATTTTCCCAAAACAGATCCTTTAAAAAAGAGGTTGACCTTTCATTTAGTTTCCTCATTAGAGGAGTTAAGATCAGGATTTATGGGTATCTTTGAGCCACCCTTAGAAAATCCGCAAGCCTTACCAGAAGAATTAGATGTCATTCTTGTGCCTGGATTAGCCTTTGATAGAGAAAAGATTCGATTAGGATATGGTGGGGGATATTACGATAGGTTCTTAAAGGAAACTAAAGCTTTAAAAATTGGCGTTGCCTTTTCCTTTCAAATTGTAGATTATCTTCCTCGGGAACCCCATGATATAAAAATGAACTTAATCTTAACTGAAAAGGGATTTTTTTAGAAATTTAGTCCTTAAGAACGGGTTGGGTATGCATCTAAAAATTGCCACTTGATTTTGAAAAATAAGAAAATACAATTTTTAATTATAAACTATATCTTTAAAGGAGGGCTTATGAAGGTTAGGAACTCACTTGCAAAGAAGATCCAAAACAGTATCTTAATCGGCTTAGTTGTCCTTTTTTCAATTATACTTATTCTTTACTTTTTTGCTACTAAACTGCTATCCAATAAAATGATCCATGAACATCTTGAGAGAGAAAAGCTTCTTTTAGGGGAATATATAAATAGCCAGGCCAAGAAGGCTATGTCTGAAGTTTTAGCCATAAAAACTGATTCTAAGATTATAGAAATCTAT
>JBKBMM010000119.1:0-3227 GCA_046295835.1 Caldimicrobium sp. | reverse complement strand
AATCTATAGTGATTTCTAAGAAGTCATTTTTAGGCAAGTCAATCAATTTGTCTGCCCATTCAATAAGAAGAATATGTGAGGAAAGAAATTCCCATACATTTAGTTCTTCTAAAGTGTTTTGATCAATTCTGTAAAGATCAATGTGCAATATGGGATATATACCTTCATAGAAATTTAAGATGGTAAAGGTAGGGCTGGTTATATATTGGTCTGGATTTACTTCTAAGCCTTCACAAATGCCTTGAATTAAGGTAGTTTTACCTGCCCCTAAGTCTCCGTAAAAAAGAAGAAGGTCTCCTGGTTTAAGAAGTTTAGCAAGGCTTTTTCCCAGATTTAATGTTTCTTGAGCTGATTTAGTTATTATTTCCAGGGCTATCTATCTCCTTGCCAAGTATAAAGAGAAAGGCCTTACTTTCATCTAAGAATTCTTCTATAGCTCTGGTAAGATCTTGAGAAGTAATTGCTTTGATTTGTTTTTCATAATTTTCTGAGAAGTCCCAACCAAGGCCTAAAACTTCATTTATCGCCATATCTTCTGCCTTAGAGAGGTTACTTTGAAGATTCATTCTTAATCTTCCTAAAAGTCTATTTTTTGCCCTTTCCAAATCGTTATCCTTAAATCCCTCTTTTTTTAGCTGAGAAAGCACCTCAAAAAAGCCTTTAACAGCTTCTTTTTCCTTTTCTGGAGCACACCCTAAATAAAAGATAAGTGCAGAACTTTTTGGATAAAGTACAAGAAAAGAGGTTACAGCATAAGCTAAGGAGCGTTCATCCCTCAAGATTCTAAAAAGAGGACCATCTTGGCCAGAGAGGGCACTATTTAATACCTCTAAAAGTGCTCTTTTTTCAGATAAAAGCCCAGGTCCTCTAAAGCCTAAAAGAATTTGCGACTGAAAACTATTCTTAGGTAATCTTTTAGAGGTGGCTAAAACTTGCGGTGGCTCACTTTCCTCAGAAAGCAAAGCTTCTTCTTTTATCCACTCTTTGAACAACTTTTGTAGATAATTTTTAACATCCTCAGGCTCAAAATCTCCCACAAGAACTAAAACACCTCTTTTTGGGTGCACAAATTTTTCATAGGCAGCTTTGAGTGTAGAATCTGTGAAATTTAAGTAGAACTCTTTAGATCCAGAGGGATTTAACCCATAAGGATGATTGGGATAAAAGGTTTGAAGAAATTCTTTTATTGCTAAAGAAAAGGGCTGGTCTTCTTGTTGGTAAAGTAAAGATAGGAGTTCAGGACGCGCCTTTTCAATTTCTTCAGGACTAAAAGCGGGATATAATATAATGTCCTTGAAGAGTTCTAAAAGGGTATAAAGATGTTTTGAAAGGGAAATAGCCTTTAGTCCAAAGGTATTTCTTCCACTAAAACCCCTAATGGAAGCCCCTAAACCCTCAATTTTTTTTGAAATTTCCTCTGCAGAGTAGTGTTTCGTACCTCTTGTCCAAAGAAGACTAAGGGCTTGAAAAAGCCCGTTATTTTCCCTATTTTCAAAGCGCACTCCACCAGGAAAGACAAGGGAAATTCCCACTGAAGGAATATCCCTTCTGGGATATAAAAGTACTCTTAAACCATTCTCTAAGGTGAAATCCTCAACAATACTGTCTTTCTCCCTCTTAGTATTTAGGATTTTCATAAAGTTTTCTTCTTTTAGAGGATTTTCTTGAGAGAGTAATACCAGAACCAGTTTTTCTTCATTAAGCCATTTTTTAGCTAAGTCTTGTAAATCCTTTGGAGTAGCCTTTTCTATCTTTTCTTTATACCAAAGAAGCTCTTTATAAGAGCCTCTTTGAATTTGAAAACTTCCAATTTGTCTACCAAGACCCTCTGCGGTTTCTTGTGAGTAGATAAAAGAGGCAAGGACTCTGTTTTTAGCCCTTTCAACCTCCTCCAAGGTGGGCCCTTTTTCTTTGAAATCTCTAAGAATTGTAATTAATTCCATAAAGAGCTTTTCAAAATTTTTAGGCTCGGCTGTGCCAAAAATTTCAAAAAGGCCAGGACCAGAAGGAGTATAGGCAGAGGCAGATATACTCTTTACCAAATTCTTTTTTCTCTTTAGGTTTACATAAAGCCTTGATGCTTCTCCCCCACCTAAAACCTCTGCCAATAAATCCATAAGGGGAGCTTCTTCTTCTTTGATAGATGGGGCTGGAAAGGAAAGGGCGAAATACCCCTCTTTAACAGGTCTATTTACCCAAATTAATTTAGGCTTAGGAGAATAGGGCTCTTTTGGAAAGTCCATTTTCTTTAAACTACGCTTGGGAAGCTGACCAAAATATTTATCTAAAAGATGATCAACCTGAGAAGGATCCCAGTTTCCAGAGACCACTAAAAGCATATTCTCTGGAGTATAAAAGTGGTCTATAAAATAGAATAGATCCTCTCTTGTAAAAGAACGGACTGTTTTTTCATACCCAATAATTGGTCTTTTGTAAGGATAGATTTGATAAGAATTTTTCATTAATTCTTCAAAAAGTACAACCATAGGGTTATCTAAACGCATTTTCATTTCTTCAATAACCACTTCCTTTTCCTTTTCAAGTTCTTGGGGATCAAAGTAAGGCTTAAAGACAGCATGAGAGAGTACTTCAAAGGCAGTCTCTAATACCTCTGTGGGGCCAACTACATAATAGCAGGTTATGTCATAGGAAGTAAAAGCATTGATGTAGCCTCCCTTTTCCTCAACCTTTCCTGCAACTTCTCCAGGTTTTTGACCTTCACCTCCTTTAAAAATCATATGCTCAATAAAATGTGTTATTCCTGCAACCTTTTCCTCTTCATACTTACTACCCACTTTTACACAAAGATAAACAGAGACAATTTTTTCTCTTTCAGAGGGAACTAATAACACCTTAAGCCCTGAGGGCAAATTTTTTTCTATGACCATATCAATTAATAATCTTTCCGCGAGTAAATCTTCGGACATAAAAAAACCTCCAAAAATGAAAGAAATAAAGAAGAAGGCAAAAAGTGATTTTTTTAGCATATTTTATAAAAGAATATCAAGCTGGGGGAGGAGGACTCGAACCTCCACTCGTGGATCCAGAGTCCACTGTCCTGCCAATTAGACGATCCCCCAAAGGTGTTATTTTTAAATTAAGCCAAAACAAAAGACTTGTCAAGAGGATATATTCAAGGTTAGATCTATTCAAATTAGCTTATAGAACCTTAAATCCCAAACAAAAAAGATTAATTGATCTTTGGCAGATAAAAACTAAAATCTCTA
>JBKBMM010000118.1:0-3258 GCA_046295835.1 Caldimicrobium sp. | reverse complement strand
ATTACGGTTACTTTTGAATGTTTTAAAGCGGGTCAGCTAATTTATCCAGGCAAAGAATATGCAGGCGAGGTGAAAATTATAGAAATTGGTTATCCCTGGAAAAAGATAGAAGAAGAAGGCCTTGCCCCTAATAGAATTTATTTAGATAAAAAAATAGCAAAGACTCTTTATCAGCCAAGGAAAGGTTTTTATCATAAAGGGAAAACTGGGCATCTACTTGTGCTTGCTGGTAGTAGGGGAAAAAGTGGGGCAGGCTATTTAACAGCACTTGGTGCCCTAAGGGCTGGAGTTGGTTTAGTCACCCTTGCTTCTACAAAATCTCTTCAACTTACCTATAGTAGCATGCTTCCTGAGGCTTTGACCTTAGGTCTTCCAGAATCTGATGGAGAGGTCTCAGGAGAAGGAATAGACTTACTTTTATCGGCACTTTTTCGAAAAAAAGCTATTGTTGTTGGGCCTGGCTTTGGGCTTGGAAGTGGTGCCAAAAAGTTGCTTTTTGCTCTCTTAGAAAAAGCAAATTTACCGCTTCTTTTAGATGCAGATGCCCTAACTCTAATTAGTGAAGATTTAGAATTATTAAAAAGATATTCTTATCCTAAAGTACTTACTCCTCATCCAGGAGAGGCTGCAAGACTGTTATCTTGTGAACCTAATGAGGTGCTTAAAGATCCCCTTTTAGCAATAAATACCTTAATTGAGAGGACCTTAGCAACAATTGTGCTAAAAGGACCTCATACAATTATTGCTTCCCCTTCTGGGAAGATTTATATTTCTTCTATTGATGCACCTGGCTTAGCTCAAGGAGGTACGGGAGATGTACTTTCAGGAGTCATAGGGGCCTTAATGGCCCAAGGTTATAGTGCTCATCATGCCAGTGCTTTAGGAGTATATTTACATGGAGCAGCTGCAAAGCTTTTAGAAGAAACTTATGGTCCCTTTGGTTTTACCGCTGTAGATATAGCCAAGACTATACCAACTGTAATAAAAAAGTTAGAGGAGGATAAAAATTAATCCTAACAAGCGCAGATTTCCCCGTTTTGCATCTAAAGCTTTAGCATACTTTCCTGGTGATCCTAAGGGCTATCCTGTAAAAAACCTCTCTTGGAAAGGTCTATTCATTAAAACAGAGAAATTTTTACACACTAAAGAAACACTTATATATTTTGAGTTAGATCTTCCAGAAATAGGTAAAATTCCCATGTATGGCACTATTGTGCACTTTGGAACACCAGATGACCCAGGTTTAGGGGTTGAAATTATTGAAATAGATAAAAATTTAGGTCCTGTTTGGAATCTCTATATTAAGGCCCTTAGTTATCTCAGAGAGGCAAAGGAAAAATATGATAGAATTATAAGTAGTGAAGAACTAAAAAACAGGGAATGAAGGCCTTAGCAATCCTTTTTGTCTTTATTTTTGGTCTTGCCATAGGAAGTTTCCTTAATGTATTGATCTATAGACTTCCTCGTGGAATGTCTCTTCTTTCTCCTTCTTCTCATTGCCCTCATTGTAAAACAAAAATTAAGTGGTATCACAACATACCCTTACTTAGTTTTCTTTTTTTAAAAGGGAGATGCGCTTTTTGCGGAGAAAAAATCTCTCTACAATATCCTTTGGTAGAAATCCTCTCTGCTTTTTTGCTTGTTTTAATCTATTTAAAATTTAATCCCTCAGAAGGTGTAATTACTTTTATATTCATGTCCTACTTAGTTTTAAGTCTTCTAAGTATTTCTTTTATTGATCTTAGACACAAGGAAATACCTGATCTCTTAAGCATTCCATTAATATTTGCAGGTTGGATCCTAAGCCTTTTTGGTAAAAATCCCTTCAATCTTTCCATATGGGAAAGCTTAATTTCAGCCTTTGCTGGAATGGGATTATTATTTTTTATAAATGAACTTTATTATCTTATAGCGAAAAGAGAAAGTATTGGGATAGGAGATTTTAAATTAATGGGTGCCCTTGGAGCGTTTTTAGGTCATCAGAGTTTTTTTAATATTCTCTTTTTTGCCTCCCTCTTTGGAGTTTTTGCCTTTGTATTAGTTAAATTTATAAAGAGAAGTTTTGACTTGAAAGAAAGTTTAAGAGAAGAGATTCCCTTTGGTCCTTTTTTGAGTTTGGGGGCTTTAACTTATCTTTTTAATCCACAAAGTCTGCTATAAGAGGAGCATGGTCTGAAGGCTTAGGTAAAGTTCTATATTTTAAGTTTACAAATATATCCTTAAGTTTATCTTTTAGTGTTTTGGTAATTAAGAGGTGGTCAATTCTCATGCCTAAATTTTTCTTAAAGGCGGACAACTGGTAATCCCACCAGGTATAGACTCCTTTTTTCTCCGGATATTTTATCCTTAAAGCATCAAAAAGTCCCCATTCTAACAAATATTTGAAGGCTTTTCTTTCTCTCTCATGGAAACAAATTTGTCCCTCAAGAAGTTGGGCATCATACACATCTATAGGGTTTGGGGCTACATTAAAATCTCCCCCCAAAAAGATTTTCTCTTCAGGACTAAAAAGTTTTTCTAAATACTCTCTTATTTGATAAAGGAAATTAATTTTGTAATAGAAATAATCTGAACCAACAGGGCTTCCATTTGGGACATAAATAGAAAATACATATAGAGAGCTCAATTTAGCTCCTATAATTCTTTCCTTAGCTTGAGAATCCTCTTCTATTTCCTCAAATCCAATAAAGAGTTTTTCTGGTTGATGAGGAGTTATAAGGGCTACTCCATTCCTTCCCTTTCCTCCTGTATGGTAAACTTTATAACCAAGGTTTTTAAAAAAATCTTGGGGAATTCTCTCAGTTTTTGTTTCCTGCAGCAATAGGAAATCTGGTTGTTCTTCCTTTAAAAGAAGCTCAAGATGAGTTTTGCGCATTTGAAAGGAATTTACATTCCAAGTTATAATCCGCATATTTAGTTCTTTTCTTGAGATAAATATACCTTTCTTATGGGAAAAGGTATTTCAATACCTTCTTTTTTGTAACGCTCATATAGCTTTTTAATAAAGTCGTGCACAAGAGGGAAGCGTCCAGTAACATTTTTTGCCTTAAGTATAACTACAAAGTTAATACTAAAATCTCCAAAGCCTTGATATCTTAATAAAGGCTCAAAATCCGGAACCCCTTCAGGATGGCTTTGCATTAACTCTTTGGCAACTTCTAAAGTAATCCTCTCTACCTTTTCAAGATCACTTTTATAACTTACCCCAATGGGTACAGTAACTGTTAAATCCTCTGTAGGTAAATTATAATTAAGAAT
>JBKBMM010000117.1:0-3287 GCA_046295835.1 Caldimicrobium sp. | reverse complement strand
TGTGGTACGAATAAAATTACTGTAAGAAATTTTTAATTCATCCCAGGTCTTTTTAAAAAATCCTGCAATCTTATCTACAAACTCTTTAGGACTCTCCCCTAAATCAACAGCAGACTTTACAATTTTATCCCCATGCTCATCTGTACCTGTGAGAAAAAAAACCTCATAACCTTTAAGTCTGTAAAATCTCGCTATACTGTCAGCAATAATTGTAGTATAGGCATGCCCAAGATGGGGGTAACTGTTCACATAATAGATTGGGGTTGTAATGTAGATATATTCTTTTAATTCTGCCATTCCCGCTCTCCCTCCTCTAAGATTTCCTCCTCCTCAGTGATAATATAGTTTTGAAATTCGGCAAGATTTAAATGATAGTAATTGCCATCTTCTCCTTCTAATAACACAGTTTGCTGAAAGAGGTTATATTTTACTACTCTAAAAACTTTTCCAGAGAAGGAGATCTTACTCCCGAACTTAGGGAGGTCTGACAAGAATTCTTGATATAGCTTTGCTTCATAGGCAAGACAGCAGAGAAGTCTTCCACAGGGACCGGAGATTTTATTAGGATCAAGAATAAGTCCTTGTTCTTTGGCCATTTTTATAGAAAGGGAGGTGAAATTTTTCAAGAACTGGGCGCAACAATATTCTTTTCCGCAAGGGCCTATTCCTCCAAGAAGTGCTGTCTCATTTCTTACACCGATTTGTCGCATCTCAATTCTCATTCTAAGGGCACTTGCCAGTTGCTTTACTAATTCTCTAAAATCAATCCTACCCTCTGCAGTGTAGTAAAAAATTATCTTACTCTTATCAAAATAGCATTCCACATCAACAAGATTCATCTCAAGCCCTAATTCTTGAGCAAATTTTAAACAATACTCCTTTCCCTTTTTTTCCAAATCCCTCCTTTTTTCATAAGAAGAAATCTCCTTAGGATTTGCCTTCCTTATTACTACAGGTATATTCTCTAAATCAAGGGGAAGAGAAAAACAATAATCTTTTACTATGAGAACTTCTTTTCTTCCCTCAGGAAATTCTGCAAGCACATAAGAACCCTTTGCCACAGGTTTAACTAATTTGAGCAAAATATCAGGTCTATCTTTTTTTAAAAAGCCATAAGTATATAATAATTTAATATTTTCTTGATTTTTCATATCTTCCATTTTTAGCCTCCAATGGTCCTCATTGCTCTTTGTGTTGCCTGCAAATCTCTTTTTTCTGGTTTTAAACTAAGGGCTAATAAAAAAGCCTCTTCTAAGGAGCCTTTCTTTTCCCTTAAATAGGGCTTTAAATTTATTTCCTTATCAGAGAAAAGACAAGTTCTCAATCTTCCATCTGCGGTTATTCTGAAGCGATTACATTTATTACAAAAATGCTCACTTAAGGGTGAAATAAATCCAATTCTGCCTAGGGCCTTTTTCCATTTGAAAATTTTGGCTGGACCTCCTCCATAAGAGCTTGCCTCTTCAAGAGAAGAAAATTTTTCAAGCTCTTTTTTTATTTCACTTACTAAGACCACTTGTTCCTCTGACCAATGGGTATCCTTACCAATGGGCATATACTCAATGAATCTAATTTCCCAGGGATAAGTTAAAGTTAATTTGGCTATCTCAAGAATCTCATCATGGTTCAATCCCTTTATAATTACTACATTAATCTTTAAAGGATTAAAGCCTATTTCCCAAGCCTTTAAAATCCCTTCCCAAACCTTATTAAAATCAAAACCACCTGTAATTTGAGAAAATTTATTTGGATTTAGGGTATCAAGGCTGATATTAATCCTTTTTAACCCTGCTCTCTTTAAAATTTCAGCCTTTTCTGCTAAAAAAAATCCATTAGTAGTAAGACTTAAATCCTCAAGACCTGGTATAGAAGTAAGTCTTTCAATTAAAAACTCTATTCCCTTTCTCAAGAGAGGTTCTCCTCCAGTTAGACGAACCCTTTTTACACCTAACTTCACTCCTACTTTAACTATCTCTTCTATTTCTTCATAAGTAAGTATCTCAGAATGAGGAATAAGTTTAAGAGGGGGCTTTCCTTGACAATAAATACAGCGAAAATTGCATCTATCTGTTATAGAAATCCTTAAATACTCAATCCTTCTTCCAAATCTATCCGTAAGCTTATTATCGGTAATCACGGATCCTTTCCTTATAAAAGGAACGAGCTTTGTTAAAAACTTCTATTATCTTTTCATTTTTATAATCTGGATAGGTCCAGGGAAGGGATTGAAAGCTACTCTCTCGAAAAATAAGTGTGACCTCCCCATACACAGATCGCCCTAAATAGAGACGATGAGAATAATCCTTAAAAGTAGAAAGAACAACCTTAGATAGGCTAAGATACCCTGGATCAAGATTAATCCTTCTTTTCATACCTTCAAAAGCTGTCTCTCTCTCCAATTGATAAGTAAGATGCTTAAGATCTACTAAAAAACTGGGATCCTTAAAATACTCAAAAAAATAAAAGGTTTTCCACAAAGGACAACCCATCTCCTTCTCATAATAATCTGTATATTCAGAAAAATTATAAGTAAGACTTTGAAAGACAGTCATCCCTAAGGTTTCTTCTAAAAGAGGTTTGATCTTCAAAAAAAATCCTTCCTCTGCCTCAGTTACCGCTATAAAAAAGAAAACCGGTTCTGGCTCCTTAGGAACGCTCATGAGACCAATCTAAAGCTTCTTCAAGAAGCATATCAGGAATATCTTCTTTTATTGGAAAAAGCAATTTACATTTTTTACACAAAAAACCCTCTTTAATTTCAGGAAATCTATCATAGTCTATCTCTATATATTCTAAATCTCCTTTACACTTGGGACAAGCAAGCACCTGTAAATAGATCTCTACTCGCTCTTTATCCATATCTCAATTTTAACCCTAAAAAGCAATAACACAATTTTTTCCTTGACTCTTAGCTCGGTATAAAGCTAAATCTGCCCTTCTAAGAGTTTCCTCATAGGACTCAGGAGAGTTATACTCTGCTACACCAAAACTTGCCGTTATACTCTCAATTGGCGGTATATTCAACTTTGCAATCAATTCTCTCAACTTTTCAGCTTTGTTTAAACCCTGAAAAAGATTTGCACTCCTCAACAAGATTAAAAATTCCTCTCCTCCCCATCTGCCGCAAAGATCTGATGCCCTAAGGTTGTCTTTCAAAATTTGAGCAACCTTCACTAAAACCTCATCTCCTTTAGCATGTCCATATATGTCATTTATTAATTTAAAATTATCTATATCTAAAAGTATCAAAGAAAAAGTTATCCCATATCTATCAGCTACTGCCTTTT
>JBKBMM010000116.1:0-3308 GCA_046295835.1 Caldimicrobium sp. | reverse complement strand
CATAGCAGTTTAGTACCATTAAGTATTGTAGCAGGTATGAGCTTCATGATTATGGCAGATACTTTATCAAGGAGTTTAACAAGTTTTGAAGTTCCTGTGGGGATTATAACTGCTTTAATTGGTGCCCCTTTTTTTATTTATCTTCTTAGCCGTGTAGATAAAGAAGTATGGGGCAAATGAGTTTAATAATAAAAAATATATTTTATAAACACAAAGGAAAGGAAGACTATATTCTTAAAGACATTAATTTTGAGTGTCATAAAGGGAGTATTACTGTACTTCTTGGTCCTAATGGTGCTGGAAAATCAACTCTTTTAAAGTGTATTGCGGGATTATGGATCCCTCAAAGAGGCGAGGTAATTTTTGAAGGGAAAAATATTTTGGGTTTATCTTATAAAGAGAGAGCGAAAATACTTGCTTTAGTCCAACAGGATTATGAACCATCTTTTGCCTATTCTGTTTTAGATGTGGTATTGATGGGCAGATGTCCTTATATTGGCCTCTTTTCTTCCCCAAGCCATTCTGACCGTATTAAAGCTGAAGAGGCCATGGAAATAGTAGGTATAGCACATCTTAAAAACAAGCTTTACACAAAGTTGAGTGGTGGTGAAAAACAATTAGTCCTAATTGCAAGAGCCTTAGCTCAAGACTCCCCAATTTTACTTCTTGATGAGCCAACTGCTCATCTTGATGTGAAGAATCAAATTTTAGTCCTAGAAACTACAAGAGAAATAGTTAAAAACAAAGATTTAACAGTCATTATGACCTTGCATGATCCTAATTTAGCCTCATTTTTTTCAGACAGAATTATTCTCTTAAAAAATGGCCTTATAGTCAATCAAGGCTCTCCTTCAACCATTCTCACAAAAGAAACTTTAGAAATGGTCTATGAAATAAAAGTAGATCTCTTTGATCATAATGGATTTAAAATAGTTTTTCCTTTATTTGATTTTGGAAATGGTTTTAAGAATATAGAAAAAGAAAACTTTTAGAAGAGGTGGTTATGAAAATATTAGCTATTATGTGGGACCCCTATTGTAATAATTTAAAAAAAGCTGGCAAGAGGCTTAAAAATAAGATAGAAATAAAGATTTTTTCAACTAGATGGCTTGAAGAAGCACCTGAAAGATTAGAGGAGGTAATGTGTGAGGTTGATAAAGCAGATGTAATTTTGCTTTATCGCTCTTCTGAAAGTATCTGGGAAGAAATTGAAAAAAAATTAAAAGTAATTACAAAAAATATTCCCATAATTTGTGCTGGGCATGACCCCTCTTATTGGACACTCTCAACAGTAAGTCCAAAGATTGTTGCAACTGTAAATACATACATAACCTATAACGGAGAAGAAAATTTTTATAACATGCTCAGATATATTGCCAGTGAAGTCTGTAACTTAGAAACAGTCGTACTTCCACCAAAAATAATTCCCTGGGAAGGCATATATCATCCAAAAGCTGATCATATTTTTACAAACATAGAGGAATATCTGAAGTGGTATGCCAAATATAAAGAAGAACAAAAGCTCTTTAAAAATGAAGGGACAATAGGAATTCTCTTTTCTCGGATGAACTGGGTTAACAAAAATACTGCCATTGAAGATGCTCTTATTAGCAAATTTGAAGCACTTGGGCTCTCAGTAATACCTGTTTTCTCTTTTTCCTTAAAAGACGAAGAACTTGGTACAAGAGCAAGTGGCGAAATTATTATGGATTATTTTATTTCTAGAGATGGGCAACCAAGAATTGATGCCTTAGTTAACCTTCAAATTTTCCTTATCTATACGGAAAGAACAAAACCTGGAAAAGACGAGAAGGTTTATGAGAGAGGGATAGAAATCTTGAAAAAACTTGGGGTTCCTGTTTTTACTCCTATTACAACTCTTTATAAGACAATAGATGAATGGGAAAGAGATCCCCTCGGTGCTGACGGTAAGATGATTGGCTGGAATATAGCTATGCCAGAATTTGAGGGAAGGATAGAGCCTATTATTATTGGAGGTTTAAGTGAGGATGAGGAAGGTTACAAGTATAGAAAGCCTTTAAAGGAAAGGATCGATAAATTTGCTCAAAGGGTAATGAACTGGGTTAAATTAAGAAAAATTCCTCCTTCAGAACGTAAAGTTGCTTTTATACTACATAATAATCCCTGTGCTTCTGTAGAGGCAACTGTAGGAGGTGGGGCTAATCTTGATACCCTTGAATCCGTGGCGCGTATTTTACAAAGGATGAAAGAAGTTGGCTATCAAGTAATAGTACCTAGGGATGGTAAAGAGCTTATAACAACAATAATGAATCGCAAGGCAATTTCTGAATTTAGATGGACCACTGTAGAGGAGATAGTAGGAAAAGGAGGTGTACTGGCCTTTATAGAAAAAGAAAAGTATCTTGAGTGGTTTAATGAGCTTCCTGAGAATGTAAGGAAGAGGATGATTGAAGTATGGGGTGAGCCTCCAGGAGAAGCTAAAGATGGGGTACCAGCAGCTATGGTTTATAAAGGAAAAATTGTAGTTACAGGAGTGCAATATGGTCAGGCATTAGTGTGTGTTCAGCCAAAGAGAGGATGTGCAGGTTCAAGATGCGATGGGAGGGTTTGTAAAATACTTCATGATCCAGATGTACCTCCGCCTCATCAATATATAGCTACTTACAAATGGCTTTCACGAGAATTTGGAGTAAATGCTATTGTACATGTGGGAACCCATGGAAATCTTGAGTTTCTTCCAGGCAAAGGCGCAGCTCTATCTGGAGCTTGTTTCCCAGATATAGCTATAGACACAATTCCTCATCTCTATATATATAATGCAGACAATCCTCCTGAGGGTATTATAGCTAAAAGAAGAAGTTATGCAACCCTTGTAGATCACATGCAAACAGTTATGGTCCAAAGTGGATTATATGGAGACCTTGAGGAGCTTGAAAAACTTTTAGAAGAATATGAAAAGGTTAAAAATTTTGAACCAGCAAGGACACATGTTCTTACACATCACCTTTGGGAAATTCTAAAAAAATCACATCTTGCTAATGAAATTAAGATTTCTATAACCTCAGAAACTGAGGGAAGACAAGTAAGGAGGAAGTTATCAGAACTATCTGAGGAAGAGATAGAGGGTCTCTCTTTCGATGAGGTTGTAAGGGAGGTACACAATATCTTATTTAAATTAAAAGATACTTTTATACAAGATGGAATGCACATATTCGGAGAAATACCTAAGGGAGATAGAAGGGTAGAGTTTATATATTCCATATTACGCTATCACTCAGGGGATGACTTTTCTTTACGTCATGAATTAGCAAAACTGATGGGTTTAA
>JBKBMM010000115.1:0-3317 GCA_046295835.1 Caldimicrobium sp. | reverse complement strand
TATCTTCCTAAAATAGCCCCAGGGGATACAGTGAGAGTACATTATAAACTAAAAGAAGGAGAAGAAAAGGAGAGGATACAAATTTTTGAAGGAGTAGTAATAAGGAGAAGGGGCTCTGGCTTATCAGCCACATTTACTGTAAGAAAGGTCTCTTTTGGAGTTGGAGTGGAAAGAACTTTTCCTCTTCATTCTCCAAGAATAGAAAAGATTGAAATAGTTAAGAGAGCAAAAGTTAGAAGAGCAAGGCTTTACTATCTTCGCCAAAGAACTGGAAAGGCAGCGAGGCTTAAAGAAAGGTTTGATAATAAAGTTATGGAATAATTGAAGAATTTGCTCTTTATTGAACCTCAAAAAGAGATTGTCTTAGAAGACTATTATTGGAATAAAGGTTTTCAAAGGATAGCAGGTTTAGATGAGGCAGGAAGGGGGGCTATAGCTGGTCCACTTTTTGTTGGTTTAGTTATTTTTCCTAAAGGATATAAAAACTCACAAATAAAAGATTCCAAGCTTTTAACTCCTCTTAAAAGAGAGAGCCTTTTTGACATAATCTGTAAAGATGCCATAGATTATGCTATTTCCTATGCAACTCATGAAGAAATAAAGGAATTAGGGATAATTAAAGCCCTTAGATTAGCTATGCATCGATGTATAGATCAAATAAAAAAAATTGATCTGTTATTAGTGGATGGTCCTTTGGGAATCCCTCAATATAAGGGAATTCAAAAGACTATCATAAAAGGTGATCGATTAAGTATCTCTATTGCTGCTGGAAGTATACTTGCAAAAGTTTCAAGGGATAGATTAATGGAAGAGTTGGCCAAGGAATATCCAGAGTATGGCTTTGATAAACATAAAGGTTATGCTACAAAGGAACATCTTGAAGCCCTTAAAAAATATGGTCCCACTCCAATTCATCGCTTAAATTTTAAATGTTTCAAAGATAAGAAATGAAAAAATCTACACGGATAAAGGGTAGTCTTGCTGAGCTAAAAGCTGAAGAATATTTAAAAAAACTTGGTTTTGAAATCTTAGAAAAAAACTTCCGCACTCCAATGGGTGAAATAGATTTAATTGCCAAAAAGGGAGATCTTCTGAGCTTTATTGAAGTAAAAAGTGAATCTAAAGAAAAAGGATACCTACCTGAAGAAAAGGTAAACTTGCAAAAACAAGAAAAAATTCAAAGGGCAGCTGAGATTTACTTACTTAAAAATTTTAAAAATTTGAGTAAAATAAAAAACATACGCTTTGATGTAGTAGTAATTAACATGGAAAGAAACGAGGTTAGATATTATGAATCCGCCTTTTTCAGAGAAGAATCCATTTTTAAAACATAACATAGAAAAACTTCTATCGCTAACCGAGAAGGAATTAGAAGAGGCCTTAGCTCCTTTAAAATTTGAGGAGTTAAAGGAGCTTATCTTAAATACTCCTTGGGAAAAAAGGGCAAATCTTATTCTTGCTTCTCCTTATCCAGAGGGCTTAGTACAAAATCTCCCACCTATTGAACTTTTTCTTACTCTAAAGGCAACTTCATTAGATTTAGCTGTTGAATTACTTTCTTACACTAAGGCTTCTCAGATTCAATTTATTATGGATTTTGATTGTTGGTATAAGGATAGATTAAAACCAGAAAGGGTAGCAAGCTGGATAATATTACTCTTTGAAGCAGGAGAGGGTAAAGTCTTAGAATGGCTAAGTGTCGCTGACTGGGATTTTTTAATAGCCCTTATGCAAAAGTTTGTAAAGATTCACAAAAGACCAGATGATATAGATTTACTTGAGGCCTATGATTATTTACCTCCCTATACCTTAGATGATGTATATTTTGTTGAATTCAAAGAGGAGAGACTGGAATTCTATTTTAGAAGAATAATTGAAATTATTCGAGAAGAATGGCCTGAAACCTATTTTGCCTTAATGGAATCTTTGATCTGGGAATTGCCTTTAGAGGTTGAAGAAAGAGCCCTCAGATTTAGAAATGGAAGACTGGCAGATGAAGGAATCCCTGACTATTACACAGCCTTAGAAGTTTATACCTATATCCATCCTAAAAAACTGCATAAATATGATTATAAATTTCTACCTTCTTCTGAGGAAGAAGCTTCCCCTATTCTATACTTAGTTCCCACTAAGGAATCTTCAGAACTTTTTATACATAAGGTTTTAACTCAAATCAAAAATATAGATGTTATAGAAAAAATTCAAAGGGAAATGGCTTGGTTAGCTACCAAGGTAACTTTAGTAGATTATCCTGTAATTGATAGCATAGAGGAAGTCCAAAAAGGTGTCTACAAGATGTGGTGTGGACTTAATCTTGGGTTAGAATACTTAGCAGGGGAAAGCTTAGAATTAGCTAAAGAATATTTAGAAAATTACTATCTTGAAGATATTTTTAAGGTCTCAAGAACTGCTTTAAGAGAGCTTAGAAAATTTGCCTTAAGTCTTTTTACTAACAAAGAATACAATCCCACTATTTTGAAGTATTTAGACCAACCTTATGCAGGATATCTAAAGGGGGTATCAGAAAAAAGGCTTAATTTGATTAAACTTTTTAATCCAGTTAATATAGGTACTGATCAAGAGTACATTGAGTTCTCACGGATTAGTGAACTGCGTATGGTTAGACGCTATTTGGAAGAAATTGCTTACATGGCTGTACTTTTAGATAGAGGGCTTGGTCCAATTTCTGAATGGATAATGGAAATAGACAAATTAGGTAGAAACTTTGATTTAAATTTTTTAACTTGGACCTCGGTGATCCTGACAGCACTTTCCCAATATATCTATGGAAATGAATTTATCTTTAGAGCCTTACCAAAAAGTGCTTGGAAAAGTGTTTTTTCAGAAATGGTTGAACAAAAGGGTGAAAAAACTTATCTGAAAGATAGTTTAAAGGAAAAGGTTTATAAAAGTTTTTACAAATTGGCTAAGGGAACTTACTATTTAGATGAAGAATTATTAAGAAGTTTCTTAGCTTTTGTATTTCAACGTTTTGAAAATGAGTTTATCTTCTCAGATCCTAAGGAGCCTCCAGACCCAAAATATCAAACTCTTATCTTAGTGGATCTTACTAAATGAAGGAAAAAAAAATTACACCTAAACTTAGAGAGTCTGCATTAATAGTACTTCGGGCAAGATATTTGGCAAGGAATGAAGAAAATGAGCTTATAGAAACCCCAGAGGGGCTTTTTGAAAGAGTAGCCTTTGCAGTAGCGGAGGCTGAAAAGAATTTTTATTCTTCTAAAGACAAATGGGAAGAATTTGCAGAAAAGTTTTATAGACTTATGGCAAGTCTTGACTTTTTGCCCAATTCTCCT
>JBKBMM010000114.1:0-3370 GCA_046295835.1 Caldimicrobium sp. | reverse complement strand
AGAAGAAGCTTTAGAGACAATTAAAGAGCTTTTAATTATGGGATTAACTCCAGCTTCTGCTGAATTTGTTGATAAAACTTCTTTTTTAGTGTGTAAAGAGAATATGGAACTCTTAATAAGAGAGATTAATTTAACTGATAAGGTTGAGAGTTTACTTTTTCTTGAAATTGATGGGAGAAACTTGGAAGTTTTAGAGGAGTCAAGGTTAATTGAAGAGTATCTTAAAGGCAGGGCATTATTATATATTAAAAGAGAAGAAGAGAAAGAGATTGAAGATCTCTGGGAAATAAGAAGAAATATTTCACCAGCCCTTAAAAAACTTGCTCCTAAAAAAAAGGCAGATGATATAGTGGTACCAAGAAGTAAAATGAGAGAATTTCTTAGGTTCTTAAGAGAGCTTGAACTTAAATATTCTCTTTTTATTTCAGCTTTTGGACATGTGGGAGATGGAAATTTTCATGTGAATTTACTTTATGAAGATGAGGCTAAAGCGTGTGAAGTAAGAGAGACAATTTTAAAAAAAGTCTTAGAACTCCATGGCACAATTTCTGGAGAACATGGTATAGGCTATCTTAAGCAATCATATGTAAGGTGGGAACTTGAACCCCATCAAATGGAAATTATGAAAAAAATTAAAAAAATCTTTGATCCTAAGGGGCTTTTAAATCCTCAAATTAAGCTTCCAGAATAATTTAATCTGTTGGGGGAAGTCTTCTTTTAGAAGTAGGATATTGCAATATTTCTGAAACAGCTTTTAGAGTTTCTTCTGAGACAGTTATTTGTTTGAAGACTATAAGGCCTGCTTCTTTAATAGCCTCTCTCCAAAAGTTATCTCTTTCAAAGTCTCTACTTTCGTAATCATATTCGTAGTAAACTTCCTTTATACCTGCGCTGGCAATGAGTTTTAAACACACATAACAAGGAGCAAGGGTGCAATAAATACTTGCACCTTCTAAGGATATACCAAATTTTGCTGCTTGGGCAATGGCATTAGCTTCCGCATGACTTGCTCTACAATAATTGTATTTATCAATATCAGGAATACCTTTATCTCTTCTAAAACAGTAAAGAGGTCCTTTATCCGTGCAATGCCAAGCTCCTGGCATAGGCCCATTATAACCTGTAGCTAAAATTCTCTTATCCTTTACAATTACCGCCCCAGTTGGTCTGGAATTGCATCCAGATCTTACAGCAACTAATTTGGCAATTACCATGAAATATTCATGCCAATTAGGTCTAAGCATAGCTTTTTTATTTTTTATAAAAGGGAAATTTTAGACAGAGTTCTTTAATCTTTTTTCTAATATCCCTTCGTAAAGCGTCTTTATCAGCATGTTTTAAAATTTCGCACATCCAGGTAGCTACTTCTTCAACTTCTTTTTCTTTTAGACCTCTGGTAGTAATAGCAGGAGTTCCTATTCTTATTCCACTTGTAATTTTGGGAGGGAGTGGGTCATAGGGTATAGCATTTTTATTTACAGTGATTCCTGCTTCTTCTAAAAGCTTTTCAGCTTGAGCTCCTGTTAATCCTTTGGAGGATACATCTATGAGAACTAAGTGATTATCAGTACCACCAGAGACTACTCTAAAACCATTTTCTTTAAAGACCTTAGCTATAACTTGCGCATTTTTAACCACTTGTTGTTGGTAAGATTTGAATTCAGCCTCTAAAGCCTCTTTAAAGCATACTGCCTTTGCTGCAATTACATTCATATGAGGCCCACCTTGAATTCCAGGAAAAACAATTTTATCAATTAGTTTGCCAAATTTTTCTTTGCAAAGAATAAAGCCTCCTCTTGGACCTCTTAAGGTTTTGTGTGTGGTTGAGGTTACAAAATCAGCATAGGGAACAGGAGAGGGATGGATCCCCGCTGCTACTAAACCTGCTATATGAGCCATATCTACCATTAAATAAGCCTTTACTTCTTTAGCAATATTGTAAAAGGCCTCAAAATCAATGGTACGAGGATAGGCACTTGCGCCTGCAATGATAAGCTTGGGCCTTTCTGCTAAAGCTATTCTTCTTATTTCCTCGTAGTCCAAAGTTTCTGTTTCTCTGGATACTCCATAATGTACAATCTTATAGAGTTTGCCTGAAAAATTCACAGGGGCTCCATGAGAAAGATGGCCTCCATGGGCAAGATTCATAGAGAGAATGGTATCTCCAGGGTTTAATATAGCAAAAAAAACTGCCATATTGGCTTGCGTTCCTGAATGGGGTTGGACATTTGCATATTCAGCCCCAAATAAAAGTTTTACTCTTTCAATGGCAAGTTTTTCTACTTCATCTACATAGGCACATCCTCCGTAATAGCGTGCTGAGGGATAGCCCTCTGCATATTTATTCATTAATGGAGAACCTTCTGCCTCCATAACTGCTGCTGAAGCCATATTTTCTGAGGCAATCATTTCAAGCTGATATTCCTGTCTTTCTCTCTCTTTTTTTATGAGCTCTGCAATTTCTGGATCCGTAAATTCAAGGCTGGTCATTTTTATCCTCCAAGCTTGTATTTTTCCATTTTATATCTAAGCATCCTTTCTGTAATTCCAAGCATTTCTGCTGCCTTTACTTTAACTCCTTTTGCCTTCTCTAAAGCTTCTTTTATTCTCTTCTTTTCCAGGGCTTCTACTGCTTCCTCTAAAGGCAAAGTCAAGAGGGCTTCCAATAAAGGTTCTTTTTTTAATAGATCCTCAGTAAATCCAATTTCTTCCCTGGTTAAAATCTCTCCTTCTGCTAAAATTATACCTCTTTCTATACGATTTTCCAATTCTCTTACATTACCTGGAAAATTATGACTATAAAGTGCCATTAGAGCTTCTTGAGAAATTCCCTTTATAGATTTGCCATACTTTTGATTAAATTTTTCTATAAAGTGTTGCGTTAGCGGTAAAATATCCTCTTTTCTTTCCCTAAGTGGTGGGAGATGGATATTTATGACATTGAGTCTCCAGAAGAGATCCTCTCTAAAAAGACCTTCTTGAATCATTTTGTTTAGGTCTCTATTAGTAGCTGTAATTAATCTAAAATTCACTTTAAGTTCCTTTAAGCCTCCTAAGCGTCTAAAGGTATTATCTTGGAGAACTCTTAAAAGCTTAGCTTGAAGAGAAGTGGGCATTTCAGCTATTTCGTCCAAAAAAAGGCTTCCTCCCTCAGCTAATTCAAAAAGCCCTGGTTTCGAATATGTGGCCCCAGTAAAAGCACCTTTTTCATAACCAAAAAGCTCAGCTTCAAGGAGTGTTTCAGGAATCGCAGCACAGTTAATTTTAATAAAGGGGCCTTCTGCTCTGGGACTCAATTGATGAATTAATTTTGCTATAACTTCCTTACCAGTTCCTGATTCCCCAGTAATTAAAACTGGAGCTTGTGTTT
>JBKBMM010000113.1:0-3387 GCA_046295835.1 Caldimicrobium sp. | reverse complement strand
TCAACTTCTTTTGCCCATTTTGGAGTGATTCTTCCTTCGGATGATATAGTTTCACCAACGGACAAAAAGGCTATCCAGTTAAACCTGAAGTTTATGCATCCTTTTGAGCAGGCATATATGAACATGGAAATGCCAAAGGCCTTCGGGGTATTAATAAATGGTAAAAAACAAGACCTTTTAAAAACTTTGAAAAAGAAGACAATTAAGGGAAGCACCGCCTGGGAAACCACATATACTATAAAAGAGCCAGGGGATCATATATTTTATATGGAGCCTGCACCTTATTGGGAACCTGCTGAAGAGACTTTTATAATTCACTACACTAAGGTGGTTATAAACGCCTTTGGTAAGGAAGAAGGCTGGGATGCTGAGGTTGGTTTAAAGGCAGAGATAATTCCTTTAACGCGACCCTATGGATTATGGGCGGGCAATGTTTTTCAAGGGATGGTTATGTTTAATGGAAAACCCGTGCCCTTTGCTAAGGTTGAAGTAGAGTATTATAACGAGAATAAGAAACTAAAGGCTCCTAAAGAGGCTTTCATAACTCAAGTGATAAAGGCAGATGCCAACGGGGTGTTCACATATGCAATTCCCAAGGCAGGTTGGTGGGGTTTTGCCGCAATACTTCCCGCTGATTTTAAGATAAAGCGTGGAGAAAAGGAATATCCTGTTGAGCTTGGTGCTGTTATATGGATTAAAGCAAGAGAGGTAAAATAATGCATATCTCAGAAGGTGTTCTTTCAGCCCCTGTACTTATTGCAGGGGCTCTTTTGACAGCTTTAGGTACAGCTATAGGGCTAAAAAGATTAACCTATGAAAAAATACCCAAAGTTGCAGTGCTTTCCTCTGCCTTTTTTGTTGCCTCATTAATTCATGTACCTATTGGTCCTTCAAGTGTACATCTTATATTGAATGGTCTTGTAGGGGTACTTCTTGGCTGGATAGCCTTTCCCTCTATTCTTATAGCCCTTGCTTTACAGGCGCTTCTTTTTCAGTTTGGTGGCATTACCGTGCTCGGAGTAAACACTTTTAATATAGCCATGCCAGCTGTGGTGGTTTATTACATCACAGCGCCTCTAATTAGAAGAAAAAGCCAAAAGATGTTAGCTCTTGGAGGCTTTTTATCTGGCATGATTGCAGTAGGATTAAGTGCCCTATTTGTGGCTTTATCCCTTGTCTCAACCGGTGAGTTTTTTACATCTGCAGCTAAAGCTATTCTCATTGCCCACCTACCTGTTATGCTAATTGAAGGAATAATTAATGCCTTTTGTCTTCTTTTTTTAAAAAAAGTAAAACCAGAACTCCTGGGAGGAAACCTATGAAAACAATTAAAAAGGCAGGATTAAAGATCTGGAAATTAGGTTTAGAGGGGCTAATTGCCTTTGTAATCCTTTGTCTAACTATGCACTCTTTAGTTTTTGCCCATAAGGTGATTCTTTATGCCTATGCAGAAGAAGGGTATATTTATGTAGATAGTTTTTTTGCAGATGGGACTAATGCCAAAAATGCTTTAATAGAGGTTTATGATGCAAAGACTCAGGTAAAACTATTGGAAGGCTACACAAATGAAGAGGGAAAATTTTCTTTTAAAATTCCTAAAATTACCACACTAAAGCTTGTACTTCAAGCAGGAATGGGTCATAGGGCTGAATATACTCTTTCTGAAGAGGAAATAAGAAAGGCTGTAGGTAGTAAAGAGAGCACACAAGGAGAGAAGCTAAAATCTTCGAAAGACACAGGAAAAAGAGCAAAATCTCTGCCTGAAGAATCAAACATTAAGGGCCTAACCAAAGAAGAAGTAACACTTAAACACAGCCCTAAGGAAACCTTAGCAGCCTCTGAAATAGAGGCAATGGTAGAAAGAATTATAGACAAAAAACTTCAGCCTCTCATGAAGATGCTTGAGGAGATAAGGAAAGAATCAGAAAAACCAAGAATAACAGAAGTGATAGCAGGAATAGGGTATATTATAGGTATTTTAGGAATTATTGCTTATTTTAAGGGCAAAAAGGAAAAGTAGAGCTAAAATGCACTTTGAAGAATTTTCTGAGGGAGACACCTTTTTTCACAAGCTTGATCCCAGAGTAAAAATTTTAACTTTATTGCCATACATTTCCCTTCTCGCAGTACTTGATGGATTAAAGTTGCCCATCCTTGCCTTTATAATTTCCTTTGCTATGGCCTTACTATTAATATTTTTTTCAAAAGAAAGAAGTTTATATATCAAAAGACTTTTTAAAAGAGTATTAGTAATCAACTTTTTTGTATTTTTTCTTTGGATATTTATACCTTTTAGTTATCCAGGAAAGGAGCTTTTCTCCTTAGGTTCTCTAAAGGCAACAAAAGAGGGTTACTTTTATGTGCTTTCCATCACCTTTAAAGCCAATGCCATATATCTTGCTACGATTACCCTACTTGGTACCTCAAATATTTTTTCTCTTGTTCGAGCACTTTACTATTTTAAGTTTCCTGATAAGCTTATATATCTCTTTTTTTTCTTTTATAGATATTTAACAGTGCTTCACGAGGAATATACAAGCATGCGAAATGCTATGCTCATTAGAGCCTTTAAAGCAAAAACCAACTTGCATACCTATAGAACTTATGCCTATCTTATAGGAATGCTTCTTGTTAGGAGTTATGAACGTTCCCAGAGAATTTATCAAGCTATGCTTTGCAGAGGATTTAAAGGCAAGTTTCATGTATTAAATCACTTTGAATTAAGAAAAAGGGATATTATATTTTGTATTTTCATGGCCATGCTAACCTGTACCCTTGGTTATTTTTCCTGGTTTAAATAACTGTCATAATTGGATTAATTTGTGGGCTCAGAAGCTCTAATTAAAATTAGAAATCTTTATTTTAGCTACAATAAGGAGAGACCGATATTTCAAGGACTAAATTTTGAACTAACCAGGGGAGAGAAAGTTGGCATCATAGGGCCAAACGGGGCAGGAAAGAGCACTTTGTTATATCTAATAATGGGGCTTTTAAAAGCACATTCAGGTGAAATTGAGATCTTTGGAAAAGTAAGGAGCAAAGAAAAAGATTTTGAAGAGGTTAGACAAAGAATTGGCTTGTTATTTCAAAACTCAGAGGATCAGCTTTTTTGTCCCACGGTGGAAGAGGATATTGCCTTTGGGCCACTAAATCTTGGCAAATCCCCTAAAGAAGCACGAGAGATTGTGAAAGATATTTGTGATAAGCTTGGGCTTAAAGGTTTTGAAAGGAGAATTACTCATCATCTCTCTTGGGGAGAAAAAAGGTTAGTTGCTCTTGCCAGTGTCTTGGCTATGAACCCTGAATGTCTATTGCTGGATGAACCAACAACTGGGCTTGATGCAGAAACTACAGAAAGAATTTTAAGATATTTAAAAGCGCATGTTA
>JBKBMM010000112.1:0-3439 GCA_046295835.1 Caldimicrobium sp. | reverse complement strand
GCTAAGGTATTAAGAAAAATTATTGAAATTGATGAGGAGCTGTGTAATGGATGTGGGAATTGTGTGCTTGCTTGTCAGGAAGGTGCTATAGCTATTGTTGATGGAAAAGCCAAATTGATTAGTGAGTTTTTATGTGATGGATTTGGAGCTTGTATAGGGGAATGCCCAACAGGGGCTTTAAAAATTGTGGAAAGAGAAGCAGAAGAATTTGATGAAGAAGCAGTGAAGGCACATTTAGCAAAACTTAAAGAGGAAAAACTTAAAGAGGAAAAACAAGGCTTTTCTGAATTTGCCTGTGGATGTCCTTCTCATCAATTGAGAGAATTTACCATAACCTCAGTAAAAGAAGATCTTTCAGAAATTCCCTCAGCTTTAACTCATTGGCCCGTGCAAATAAGACTTATTCCTTCTTCAGCCCCATTTCTTGAAGGTGCTAAACTTCTTGTGTGTGCAGATTGTGTGCCTGTTGCTTATCCAAATCTTCATCTTAAACTCCTGCCAGAGAAAAAGATTATGCTGGGATGCCCAAAATTTGATCCAGCAGATCTTTACATTGAAAAATTTGCAGAGATTTTAGCAAAGAGAAATTTAGAAAGTCTGGAATTAGCTATTATGGAAGTTCCCTGTTGTAAAGGGCTTTTGCATATCCTTTCAGAAGCACGAAAACTTGCTAAGAGAGAAATTCCCATTAAAGTTTATACCATAAGTGTAAAGGGCACAGTACTTACTGAGGAGGTTTATTAGTTATATGAAATGGGAAAAGGAAGCTGAGGAATATCTAAAAAAGGTCCCCTTTTTTGTGAGAAAAAAAGTTAGAAATGAAGTAGAAAAATACCTCTCTTCAAGAGGTGTAAAGGAAGTAACCTTACCCCTTTTACTTGAAGCTAAAGAAGCTTTATTAAATAAAATGTCTGAAGCTGAAAAAGGTTATGAAATTAGTGGGTGCTTTGGTTTAAATTCTTGTCCTAATGCCCTTACTAATTCTGACAAGCTTTTGGAGAAAATGGAGGAAATTTTAGAAAAAGAAAATATTACTGAATTTTTAAAGGCAAAGATAAAGGGAAAACTCAAGCATCATCATAAATTTAGAGTTTTGCTTTCAGAATGCCCTAATGCCTGCTCGCAAATTTACATAGCTGATTTTGCCTTGCATGGGGTAGTAAAAGTAGAGGTAAATCCCAAGGATTGTTCCTTTTGTGGTTCCTGTGTAGAGGTATGTGAAGAAAATGCCCTTGAGCTCACTGACTTTGGGCCACAACTTAGAGAGGATAAATGTGTTGGATGTGCACATTGTATTAAAATTTGTCCAGAAGGAGCGCTCCTGGAAGATTTTAAGGGCTATAAAATTTATTTAGGTGGAAAATTAGGGCGGCATCCCCGTTTAGCTACCTTTTTTACCTACGCCAAAGATGAAGAAGTCTTGGAGATTTTAAAAAAAGTCCTAAATCTATATAAAACTTACAACGAAAAAGGAGAACGGTTAGGAGCAATTATTGAAAAAATGGGTTGGGAAGATTTCAAAAAATTAATTCTCACCTAAAGCTTCTCTGTTTAATGAGTTTTTATTTAAATAATCTTGAAAGTATTCTAAGACTTCTCCATTTAAAACCCTTTTAGCGCCAGCATAGCGCTTCCTAAAATAAGGATCATTCAATGAATCTATGGAAAGCCGCTTTTTAGAAGAAGAAATATGAATAAAGCGATTGTCACCTAAATATATACCTACATGTGAAATCCTATTCCCATTGGTTCTAAAGAAAACCAAATCTCCGGGTATAAGTTCATTTTCCTCTACATATACTCCTACTTGAAATTGTTGGGCAGAACTTCTGGGAAGTTTTATCCCTAATTCTTCATAGATAAGTTTTACAAAGGCTGAACAATCTAAATATCCATTACCTTCTCCCCCTAATTTATAACGAGCATCAGCTAAGTTCTTAGAAAGCTCAATAAATTTTTGTCTAAGTGCCATTTCTTCTTCTTTGGAAAGCATTGAGGGTGTTAAAATCTTACTTTTGGCAAAAATATTTTTCTCAAACTTTTCTTTTAGATTTTCTTCTTTAGTCTCTAAAGTCTTTTTTGGGCTCTCAAGCACAAAAGGCTTTTCAGGAAGTTGCCTTGAGGAAGGAATTTTTAATCTTTGACCTACAGAAATTATATTGCTCTCAAGATTATTAACACGCTTTAATTCCTCTAAAGATACATTATACATTAGAGATATTCGATAAAGAGTTTCCCCTTCTTTTACCTCATGAAATAAAGACACTTCTTGATTTGAATTTCCTAATTGCTTAGATTGAAGATGAGATTGTGGTTCCTGTACAATCTTTACAATTAATTTTTGACCAGGCTTAAGTTTGTCAGACTTAAGGTGATTAAGTTTTTTTAATTCTTTAACAGATATATTGTATTTTCTTGCAATTTCTTTAAGGGTATCTCCCCTTTTTACAGTATGTATTACAGTAAAGGGCTCTAAATCTTTTTTGTGCTGGGTTAATTGAGTAGGGGCTCCTTGAAGCTCCAAAGCTTGAATGCCCTTTATAGGTATTTTTAATTCCATACCAACTTTTAAGTTTTTTTCCGAAATTTCATTTATCTTTTTTATTTCGTCTATAGAAACCTGATACTTTTTAGATATTCTATAAAGGGTCTCCTTAGGAGCAACTCTATGTATGATGTATTTTCTTTCTGGAAGATCTCCACTGATTTCTGAAAGAGTTGTGTATTCCTTTTTAACTGTATAATATTTGGCTTTAACATCTTTATCTTTTGATAAAGAAGTGGATTTCTTAAAAGAATTTTTTGTTTTTAAATTCTTTTTTGAGACCCTCTGAGGTGAGGAAACTTTTTGAATATTCTTTTTAGTATAAGTCTTTTTTGTATAACTTTTTTTAGTTTCTGCATGTAAATGAGAGAAGGAATTAAGCAAAAAAAACAAAAGAAAAAGAAGCAAAAAATTATATGTAAAGCCTTTTATTTTCATTTTTTGTAAAAGAAGTCTTTTTTTAGTTTTATACCCAAAAAAACAAAATTGTCAACCCTCAAAATTACCTCTTGTAGGGGCAGTTCAGGAACTGCCCTTGTATTTCTTTGTAGGGGCAGTTTGCAAACCGCTCAAATAGTATTTTTACTGTTTTTTCACTATTTGGTGGTTTTTATTTTAAAAATTTGTGAGGATAGCTCTGAGAATAAAATTAGGTGAGTTAAATTAAGTTTGAGGGGGTAAAGGGTAAGTTAATATTTTAGATAAGATCTTGGAAATATTTTTTAAGACGATAATTGAGTTGTCTTCGTGTAATACCAAGAATTTTGGCAGCTTTGCTTTGGTTAAAATTACAGTCCTTCAAAGCCTTTAAAATTTTTTGTTTCTCCAGTGTTTCGATTTCATTTAATAAACCCTTAGAAGAAGGGGAGGGAGTTGAATTTTTATAAATGTACA
>JBKBMM010000111.1:0-3464 GCA_046295835.1 Caldimicrobium sp. | reverse complement strand
ACCCATAGAGCTGAATGTAGAAAGGGAATTAAAGGTTAAAAGGGGAGAACTTCCACCTTTAACTATAAGGGAGGCATGTAGAAAATATGCAGAAAAATTTATAAATATTCAAAGGGAAGAGTTTAAAAGGTTGGGAGTTTTTGCCTTTTGGGAAAAGCCTTATCTTACCATGGATCCAGCCTATGAAGCAGTTATAGCCAGAGAATTTTTAAGATTTCTGGAAACTGGACAGGTTTACAGAAAAAAGAAGCCTGTTTTTTGGTGCCCCCATTGTGTTACTGCCTTAGCTGAAGCTGAGGTAGAATATGAAATTCACTCCTCGCCCTCTATCTATGTGAAATTCCCTTTGAGAGAGGAGACAAAAAATACTCTTGAAGAAAAACTTGGGGTAAAACTTGAAAAACCTACCTTTATTCTTATATGGACAACTACTCCTTGGACCCTTCCAGCAAATCTTGCCTTAGCTTTTCATCCTGATTATGAATATCTTGTTGTGGAGCTTGATGATGAATATCTTCTTCTTGCTGAGGGTAGGCTTTCAGCGCTTTGTGCTGAATTAGATAAATCTCTCCCTCCTATTGTGGCACGCTTTAAACCAGATTTTTTAGAACATTTAAAGGCGAAACATCCCTTTTATGAAAGAGACTCCCTTATTGTTTTAGCAGATTTTGTGACCTTAGAGGCAGGTACAGGAATAGTTCATCTTGCCCCTGGCCATGGTGAAGAAGACTATATGGTAAGTTTAAAATATGCTCTTGAGGTATATACTCCTGTTGATAGTGAGGGAAAATTTTATAAAGAGATCCCTTTAGTTGGAGGATTAACTCTTGATGAGGCCAATAAGGTTATTTTAGATACTCTTAAATCCCAAAACCTTCTTCTAAAGATGGATAAAATTTCTCACAGCTATCCTCATTGTTGGCGCTGTAAGAAGCCCATAATTTTTAGGGCAGAAGACCAATGGTTTATTTCTATGGAAGCAAAAGGTTTAAGAGAAAAGGCTTTAAAAAGTTTAGATAAAATTAAGTTTATTCCCTATTGGGGAAGAAATAGGCTTGAGAGCATGCTTGAGAGACGCCCAGACTGGTGTATTTCCAGACAAAGGGTATGGGGTGTACCAATTACGGTTTTTAAATGTAAAGACTGTGGGGAAATTTTAAAGGATTATTTTTATTATGAGAAGGTAATTAGACTCTTTGAAGAAAAGGGTTGTGATGCCTGGTTTGTTGAGCCTGCAGAAAATCTTCTTCCTGAGGGTGTAACTTGTCCCCAGTGTGGTAGCAGAAATTTTGAGAAGGAAAAGGATATTTTAGATGTGTGGTTTGATTCAGGGGTGTCCTTTGCTGGTGTCTTAGAAAAAAGAAGGGAGCTTAAATTTCCTGCAACACTTTATTTGGAAGGCTCAGATCAGCACAGAGGTTGGTTTCAGAGCTCTCTACTTTGCTCTGTAGGCACAAGAGATATACCACCATATGAGATGATTTTAACCCATGGTTTTGTAGTTGATGGTAAAGGAAGAAAGATGTCTAAAAGTTTAGGAAATGTCATCCATCCCCAAGATTTAATAAAAAAATATGGAGCAGAGATTGTTCGCCTTTGGGTCTCAGCGGAAGATTATAGAGATGATATTAAAATTTCACAAGAAATCTTGGATAGATTAGTGGAAACCTACAGAAAAATAAGAAATACCTGCAGATTTTTATTAGGTAATCTCTATGATTTTCATCCTGAAAAAGACCTTATTCCCTTTGAAAACCTTCCCTCTTTTGAAAAGTATATCCTTTATAGACTTTCCGAGAGTCTAAAAAAGATACGCAAGGCCTATGAAAATTTTGAATTCCACCTGGTTACTTATGAAATTCATCGCTTTTGCACAGTAGAACTCTCTTCCCTCTATATTGATATTAATAGGGATTTCCTCTATTGCGAAGCTCCCCAGAGCTTTAAAAGAAGAGCAACTCAGACAGTGCTTTATTATGCCTTAGATACTTTAGTTAAAGTTATGGCACCAATCTTCTCCTTTACAGCTGAAGAAATTTGGCAGTTTTTACCCTTCTCTAAAAAGGAAATTTCCGTTTTTATGACAGATTTTCCCCAATACTCCTTTGAAATCCCTGAAGAGGAAGTAAAAAGATGGCAAACCCTTTTAGCCTTAAGAGAAGAATTTCTTAAGGCTTTAGAGATAGCAAGAAAAGATGCTAAAATTATTGGCTCCTCTTTAGAGGCTGAAATTTTTTATTCTGCCCCTGAGGAGATGGAAAAATTTTTAGAAGATAAGTCCTTTTGGGAATACTTTCTTATGGTAGCAAGCTTTGAAAAAGGTATCTCTTCAGATGCGGGAGTGCTTTATGCTTCTAATGAGATTAAAGATTTAAAAATTCAGGTTAAGCCTACCTCTTATAAAAAGTGTGAGAGGTGTTGGCAGAGAAGGCCCGAGGTTGGCACTTTGGAAAATCAAGATCTCTGTCTAAGATGTTACCAAGTTATTACTAAAGGGGGATAAGTTTTGAAACTCTTTTTTCTTTCAGCCACCTTTGTCTTTCTCCTTGATAGAATAACCAAGTATTTAGCCCTCAAATCTCCTTATGAAGTCATTGAAATTTTACCCTTTTTAAACTTTGTAAAAGCTTGGAATAAAGGAATAGCCTTTGGAATTTTTCATAATTCTTCAGAAGTTTTTTCTCTTTTGCTTTTAGTCTTAACCCCTATTATCTTAATTTTTCTCTTTATTTTTGCTAAAAATGCCGATAATATAAATAGAATTCTATTTGGGGCAATTTTTGGTGGTGGCTTAGGGAATTGGATAGATCGTCTGAGTTTTGGTGCAGTCTTTGATTTTATAGATTTACATATAGGGAATTTACACTGGCCTGCCTTTAATATTGCAGACCTGGGAATATCCCTTAGTTTAATAGTCCTTTTTATAAGATATGTATTTAAAAGTTCTTGAAAACAAACCTCTTATAAAGCTTCTTTTTAAAGGAAAAGAACAAGACTTTTTTGCCTTGTTAAAAGATTCCTTAGAGAAAATTTTTTTGAAAAAAGAATCCTTTCTATATGAAATAGAACTTCCTAAGCTGATTAAATTAAATGATACGCTTTTCTCTCTAAAAGAAATCTTTAAAAAGGAGCTTTCTTCTGCTCCAATACCGGTTAGTTTTTATTTATTTAAAGAGGCTTCTTCACCTATAGGGAGTGTTTTTTTAAGACCAGGAAAGATTTATTTTACAAAGGAATTAAAGGATGAGATCTTAGAGGTATTTTCAAAGATTAAAATTCATTACCGTATAGAGCCTATTTTTGAGGATATTTATGAACTAGTTTTACCTTCCACAGTGGAACCAAAGTTGCTTTTTAATTTTAAAGAGATTTTTTTTGGTCCCCTTGAGAGGAAGTGTTTCTTTTGTCATTCTTATGGGCACTATAGTTCAGATTGTCCTGGGTTGGAGATAACTGATTGCTTT
>JBKBMM010000110.1:0-3511 GCA_046295835.1 Caldimicrobium sp. | reverse complement strand
TGGAATTAAAGGAGCTTTTTCAATTGCTTGAGGATCGGTATCATTAATCTTTTCAGCATTGGGAGATACTTCATAAGGAAATCTTAAAATTAATGAAAAACGGTGTTCTTTCCCAGAGCGTAAAATAATCTTTACACCATCTATTTCTGAAATATGCTGGGAAAGGTATTCAATTAATCGTCTATTTTCCTCAGTGGGAATTCTTCCAGCCCTTCTATCTACAACTATAGGCTTATTTTCTTCATATTTAACTGTGGCAAAATTTCCTCTTATAGCTACATCTGTGTTTCTAACTTCTAAGCCCACTCCCAGTGCCTCTAAAATACCTCTACCAATAGTAATAGTTTGGGGATCATATCCAAAAAGCCCAAGATGCCCTGGCCCACTGCCTGGAGTAATTCCATAATCAACAGGTATATGAAGTCCCGTAGCAGAACTTTTCACAAATGTATCTAAATTAGGGGTTTGCGCTAATTCTAAAGGAGTTTTACTATCTTTAACAGGTAAGTCCCCTACCCCATCAAGTACAATTAGTATAATTTTTTTATTCTTTTCCTTTTTAATTAAGTTTTTTAAGTTAATCATCTTCACTCCCCTTTTTCTCCCAATTTTTCAAAAAATCTTCCCAAAGTTTTTCTTTAAATTTCTCAATTTCTTCCACACATTCCTTTGCCCTCACTTCAATTCCGCAGGTAAGACACCTTACCTTAGCTTTACTTCAGGAACCATCAAGAATGGCTTCTCCTCCACAAAAGGGACATATTAATTTTTCTTCCTTCACGAATTATCCTTTTTGCTCAAGGTATTCTTGAATAACTGAGTCTGGATTTACATCTTTTTTTTCTGTTATTATCACCTTTATCTGAGCAGAAGATAGATTATTTATAACTTCAGGGGGTGGATTGTAAAGGTAAAGATGAGTTACTACTTGTTCCTTCAAAAAATCAATTAAATCTTGATTTTCTGCTTTTTTTACCACATCTTTTACCAAAATTTTGTTATTTTCAATGTCATATATGGCAAAAAGATTAGATTTTTTTATATCCGGCTCAATTTTTTGAGGTGTCTCAATTGGTATAGCTATTCTCATATATTTTTCTTCTAACACATCCTTGTGCATTTGTTCTGTAGCAGAGATGATATTTCTGATTAAATCATCAAAGGCTTTAGCTGTTATACTTTCTGGATAACTTCCCACAATAGGTCTTCCTCTATCTCCGGTATCAACAATTCTTGGATCAACAGGGATTTTTCCAAGGAAACGGACACCCATTTCTTCAGCTAATTTTTGACCTCCTCCTCTTTTAAAAAGGTCCAAGGCTTTTCCACAATGTGGGCATATAAATCCGCTCATATTTTCTACTATTCCTAAAATTCTTAATTTTACTTTCTGACAAAAACGTATAGATTTTTTTACATCAATAAGGGATACCTCTTGAGGGGTAGTTACAATTAATGCATAGGCATCTGGAATGGTTTTAGCGACAGTTAAGGGCTCATCCCCAGTGCCGGGTGGTGCATCAATTACAAGATAGTCTAATTCTCCCCAATCAATATCCCCGATAAATTGTTTGATAGCAGAAATTTTTATAGGACCTCTCCAGATAATGGCAGAGTCCTCCGATGGTAAAAGTGGTTCAATAGATAAAAATTTTAGATTAGGAGAATACTTAATTGCACCTAATCTTCCATCAGGTCTTCGTGTAAGTTTGAGATCTCTTGCTCCAAGCATTTTGGGTATACTTGGTCCATGTAAATCTACATCTAAAAGCCCCACCATGTAATCCAAAAGGGAGAGCCCTACAGCAATATTTACTGCAACTGTGCTTTTCCCAACTCCTCCCTTACCAGACATAACCATAATTTTGTACTTGATTTTTGAAAGCTGCTCCCTTACTCGCTTATCCTGTTGATCTAATATGATATTTTTCTCTTTAAGCATTTATATCTCCCCCTAAAATTTTTTTATATTTTAATCTTTTCCCTTTGAATGTCAAATTGTTAGATCACATAATAGAGAAGTACCCTTTCCTAATTTTTTACTCTTTTCTTTAGAGGATTAAAGTTTTTTTTATTTTTTCCGAAATTAAATAAAGGAATTAAAAATTAAAAAGCTTTTAAAAGGGGGCCCCTATGAAGGTTGAACTATACAGAAATTTAGTTTTAGATCAAACCTTTAGCTCTTCCATTACTACTTCTAAAGATATAAAAAATATAGAAAGCCAAGTTCCAGAAAAGGACCTTACTCAAAAAATAGAACTCAAAAATCTTGATAAAGAGAGGCTTAAAGAATTAAGTGAAGAGTTTTCTAAATTTTTAAATCAATTCAATTTAATAGCGAAAATAGTCTATGATAAAAAATATGAAACTCTTGTAGTACAAGTTTTAAGACAGGATACTTTGGAGGTTATAAAACAAATTCCGCCAGAAGAGTTATTAGAATTATCTAAAAGACTCCAAGAGTTTGTTGGTATCTTGCTTCAAGATAAAGTTTAAGATAGTGATTAAATTCTTGATAAAGTTCTCATTTGTGGTATTCTCAAGAAAAAATTCTTTAGGAGGAGTTTTCTAATGAAGGAATATACTGTTGCTATAGTGGGGGCAACTGGCGCTGTAGGAAGAATGATGCTTCAGGTATTAGAAGAGAGAGATTTTCCTGTCAAGGAGTTAAGGCTTTTTGCTTCACCAAAGTCTAAAGGTTTAAAATTACCTTTTAGAGGTGAAGAGATAGAAGTTGAAGTCCTTGAAGAAATTACCTCTTTTAAAGGGATTGATATAGCTTTGTTTTCTGCAGGGGCTGCTCGTAGCTTAACCTATGCCCCTCTTTTTGCTAAAGATGGAGCAGTGGTAATTGATAATTCCAGTGCCTGGAGAATGGATCCTGAGGTACCTTTAGTTGTTCCTGAAGTAAATCCTCATGCCATTTCTCAGTATAAAAATAAAGGAATTATAGCTAATCCCAATTGTTCTACCATTCAAATGGTGGTTGTTTTAAAGCCCCTGCATAATGTGGCAAAGATTAAGAGAATTGTTGTCTCTACTTATCAGTCTGTTTCAGGAGCAGGTCAAAAGGCTATTGAAGAATTAATAAACCAAACGAAAGCTTGGTGTTCAGGTGAGGTCATGCCCCCACCAAAAAATCTGCCTCAAACTATAGCGTTTAATTGTATTCCCCATATAGATGTTTTTCTACCTAATAGATATACGAAAGAGGAAATGAAAATGGTGGAAGAAACAAAAAAAATTATGGAGGATCCAAATCTTAAAATTACAGCTACTACTGTAAGAGTTCCTGTATTTTATGGACATGCGGAGTCAGTAAATATTGAAACAGAAAAAAGACTCACAGTAGATGAGGCTATTGAAATTCTTCGAAAATCCCCGGGAGTTGTAGTTTTAGATGATCCAGAGAAAAAGCTTTACCCTCTTCAAATTCAAGTTGCAGGTAGAGATGAAGTTTTTGTTGGCAGAATAAGAGAGGATTTTTCTGTAGAATGTGGTCTTAATTTGT
>JBKBMM010000109.1:0-3516 GCA_046295835.1 Caldimicrobium sp. | reverse complement strand
ATTGAAGCCCTAAAATCCTTAACTTCTCCTAAAATTAGGGTCCTCCGTGATGGAAAAGAAGTAGAAATAGATAGTGCAGAGCTTGTGCCAGGTGATATAGTTCTTTTGGGAGAGGGCGATATTGTACCTGCTGACATAAGGCTTATTGAGAGTGTAGGGCTTTTAGTAGATGAGGCTATTCTTACAGGAGAATCTTTACCAGTTGAAAAGGATGCAGCGATTATACTCTCAGAAAATACGCCTCTTTATGAGCGATCAAATTGCCTTTACAAGGGGACGGTTATTCTTAAAGGGAAAGCTAAGGGGATTGTTTTTGCCACAGGAAAAAATACAGAGATGGGAAAAATTGCTGAAAAGGTCCAAGAAAAAACGACTCAGAGCCCTTTAACTCGTGCCCTGGGAAGCTTAGGTAAAAAATGGATATTTATTCTCTTTCTTACTCTTTCTATCCTTGTGTTAATTGGATATTTTCAGGGGAGAGATATGAAAGTCCTTGTATTTTTTGCTATAGCACAATTGGTATCCGCTGTTCCCGAGGGCTTACCCATAGTAATAACCATTGCCTTGGTAGTGGGAGCTATAAGACTTTCTAAAGAAAAGGTACTTGCTAAATATCTTCCCGCTGTTGAAACCCTTGGAAGTGCAACCTATATATGTTCTGACAAAACTGGTACAATAACCACTGGAAAATTAACTGTTTTTAAATATGAAGCTTTTAATAAAGAGAAACTATTTTTAGCCTCAGCTCTTTGTAATGATTCAGATGGATCAAAAGGTGATCCTTTAGAGATTGCCCTTCTTAAGTGGTTAGAAACAGAAGGAATAGATTGGGAAAATATGAGGAAATCCTATCAAAGAATATGGGAAGATCCCTTTGATCCCAAAAAAAGGTATATGGCAGTGATTGCCTCAAGTGAGGAAGGTTTTTATGAATGCTTTGTTAAAGGAGCTTTAGAGAGCTTAGCTCCGAAAATTAATAATAACTCTATGGAGAAGATATGGAAGCTACATAATGAGATGGCTGAAGAGGGTTTAAGAGTTTTAGCCTTTTGCTATGCAAGACTTGAAAGTCTTCCTAAGGATATAGAGGAGATAGGTTTAGAATTAGTGGGTTTAGTTGGATTTGTGGATCCACCTAAGGAAGGGGTAAAGGAAGCTGTAGAGAGTGCAAAAGGTGCTGGAATAAAGGTTATAATGATTACAGGGGATAATTTGCTTACAGCCAAAGCCATTGCCAAGATGGTTAGCATCTATGAAGAAGAAGACCTTGCAATTGAGGGAAAAGATCTTGGCAAATTTAGTGATGAAGAATTATATGAGGAATTAAAGAGAATTAAGGTTGTTGCCAGGGCAACCCCTGAAGATAAGTATCGCATAGTTAAAGTTCTTCAATCAAAGGGGGAAATTGTAGCAGTAACAGGAGACGGTGTTAACGATGCCCCAGCATTGAGAATTGCAGATTTGGGTGTTGCCATGGGATCAGGATCTCAAGCAGCAAAAGATGCAAGCAAGATGATCATTTTAGATGATAACCTGTCAATTATAGTAAATGCAATAAGAAGGGGCAGATTAATTGCAAAAAATATAGCCAAAGTAATTAGGTACTTGCTTTCAACAAATGCCTTTGAAATCGGCTACAATTCTCTGGCTATCCTTTCAGGCCTACCCTTGCCTTTATATGCTACCCAAATTTTATGGATAAATCTGGTTACTGACGGAGTACAAGACAAAGCCTATCCCTTTACTAAGTATGAAGGAAATCCCATGCTGGAAAAACCAAAAAAACCCTCTGAAGTCTTCTTAGGTAAATCCCAATTCATTATGGTAGCCTATAATGGGCTACTTATGGCTTTAGCACATTATTTCCTCTTTTCATATTTAGTCCAAATCTATCCCTATGAAATAGCCCTTACCATAAGTTTTTGCTCAGCAGTATTTAGCCAGTGGGCTGTAGGTTTTCAGGAAATCTCAGAAAAACCCTTTTTAATAAACCCTATAAATTATATTAAACTAAACCCCTATATATTAATGGGAATATCAATTGGAGCTATTTTGCAGTTTTTTGCCCTTTATTTATTTTCTCAGTATTTTCATGCAGTAGCCCTTCCCCTAAATCTGCTTCCCTATGTCATAATTGTGCCTCTTCTAACCTTTTTTGGAATTGAATTAAGAAAGCTCTTTCAGATTAAATTTAAAGGATAAATAGGGAAAATTAAGGGGGTGGGTTGTTTTTAGGAAAAATTGGAGTAGATTTAAAAACTTAAAAAAAAGAAAGGAGTGATTTTATGACTAAAATGAAGACGAATAGAAGTGCCGCAAAGAGATTTAAAGTTACAGCCACTGGCAAAATACTTCATAAAAAAAGCGGAAAAAGGCATTTACTTAGAAAGAAAAGTTCAAAAAGTAAGCGTGCCTTAGGCAAGTACAAAGAACTATTTAAAGGCTATTATTCTCATATTTCTAAGGTTATAGCTGATAAGTTTTAAACACATTTTAAAAATTAACAAGGAGGTATTTTTTTATGCCAAGGGCAAAGGGTGGAGTTAAAACCAGAAGAAGGCATAAAAGGCTTTTAAAACTTACGAAAGGATATTGGGGGCAAAGAAAAAATGTTTTTAGAAGGGCAAAGGAGACTTTAGAGAGGGCTTTAGTTTATGCCTATAGAGATAGAAGACAGAGAAAAAGAGATTTTCGCAGACTTTGGCAAGTAAGAATTAATGCAGCTTCAAGACTTCATGGGCTAAATTATAGTAAATTTATGGGAGGGCTTAAAAAAGCTGGTGTGGAGTTAGATAGAAAGGTGCTTGCCTATTTAGCGGTTAATGAACCAGAAGCCTTTGGAAAACTTGTTGATATTGCTAAAAGAGCTTGGCAGTAAATGAAAAGAGAAGATATTCTTTCTCTTAAAGAAAGTGCTTTAAAAGAATTAGAGACGATTCAAGATCTTCAAGGGCTTGAAAATTTTAAAGTTAAATATTTAGGAAAAAAAGGAGAAATTACCCAGGCTTTAAAATTACTAAAAGATCTTCCTTTAGAGGAGAAAAAAGAGCTTGGATCTCAATTAAATGAGCTTAAAGCCTATTTAGAAAGGGCTTTAAGCGAGAAAAAAAGAGAATTATTATTAGCTGAAGAAGACAGAGAAATCACCATAGATTTAACACTTCCTGGGAGAAAGCCCTCTCAAGGTGCTCTTCATCCCCTAACGCAGGTTATAGATGAAATTTGTGAAATTTTTATGAGACTTGGTTTTGAGATTGTAACAGGTCCTGAGGTTGAAAGTGATTATTACAATTTTACTGCTCTTAATATTCCCATTTGGCATCCTGCAAGAGATATGCAGGCAACCTTTTATCTTAAAAATGGGGCTCTACTTCGTACCCATACCTCTCCTATGCAAATAAGAGCTATGCTTGAGAAAGAGCCACCTTTAAGAATTTTGGCACCAGGAAAGGTTTATAGGTGTGATGCTGATGTGAGACATTCCCCAATGTTTCACCAAGTAGAGGGGCTTATGGT
>JBKBMM010000108.1:0-3529 GCA_046295835.1 Caldimicrobium sp. | reverse complement strand
ATGAGAATCCTAAGGGAAACTCTCAATTGTTCCTGATTTTGTTTTCATCAACAAGTATTATCTTTAAAATATCGATAGGCTGTTTGTCATGTCTTGAAGCTATCTCTTTCAGAGTTTCTTCATCTTTTGCAATAATGCCCTTTTCTGAAAGTTTTTTCTTTGCAAAGGTTAAATCAATATTGTTTTCTGCACAAACCTGTGAAAGGGTTTTCCTTCCAATCCCAGTGCCCGCAAATTTTTCCTCTACAAGCTCTGGTGTATAAACTATGTCTGCTTGTTTATCTCTCTGTTCAAGGTGCTTAATTGCAAGATAAAGATTCATTGGACTTGTTTTGTTTCTTTGGGCTATCTTCTTTAGGGAATCAGTCTCGTTTTCTACTACAATCCCTTTTTTCTTTAATTCTTCAATAGCTTGCTGCAGATCGATATTCATTTTTTTTGCAAATACCTTTAATGAAAGCTCTTCTGCATGACCAAAAGGAGGTTCATATTCAGGGCTCTTTACCCATGATTTCTTAATGTACTCACTTATGTCAATTAGATAACCAAGAGGTGGTATCAGATACTTACCACTTAAAAGCACAAAACCAAGGATTATAACAGAGACAACAAATTCTCTCTTTAAAGTGAAAGCAGTAGCTGCCTTACTGAACAGATAATTCATCAAGGCATTCCAATTGTAATAGATGTGAAATATACATGACACCAAAAATAGAAAACATGAAACAATGTGGAGATTTGTCCAGTCTGTTTTTGTGAGTCCCAAAAACTTCCAAGCTGTCCAGTATGCAACTCTTCCTGCAGGCACTATATAAAGGACTATACCTGTTACAGTAATTGCCAGAAAACTTAATGCAGTAAGAAGTGAAATAAAACTGCGCTTATGAAATTTTTTTTCTTTAGGACACATATACATTCTCCTCAAATAGATTTTATTTCTGGCTCAAGGCCTTTTTAACTGCCTCGTGCACGCTCCCTTTGAATTCTATGTATTTTATATCCTTTGCCTTCATAGCAGAGAGCATTCTCACGCCAAATGTCCCTGCAACTAAGGTCTTTACACCCTTTTGTGTGAGGAAACTCACAACCGACACACCTGCGCCACTTCTGACATCCCTATAAGGATTATCCACTATCTCTACAAGTTTGCCCGAACTATCAAATATAAAAAAGTAAGGGCTTCGCCCTGCGAGAGTGCCCACATTTGAGGTGATGCTTTTGCCATCAGAAGCTACTGCAATCTTAAATGTGCTCTGTGAGGCAAATACTATCGTAAAAGACAAAAAAATAACAATAGTTATAAAAATTTGTTTTATTATACTCTCCCTCTGCTTGATATTTAATTAAAGGTATTTATTAGACATAATTATCTAAAATTTTAGATCAAATTTTATTTATTTCAAGCGCCGAAAAAGTCCCTTACCTTTTTTGAGATATCTGCTCCCTTTAATTGGTTAATAAGTAGTTTTTTTGTTAGGGTTTTGCTTGTTCTTTTATGCAGATCATTAATTTAAAAATTTCTCCACCTTTATGATATTAAAAATTTGTACTACTTATTGACCTAAGACGGTGTGTGGGCTGTGGATCCTGTCAGGTGACCTGTAAAATGGAAAATGCGTTGCCCATGGGATATTTCAGATATAAAGTGGATATTGCTGATGTTGGCGAATACCCAAATCCAAAGAGGCATTTTTTTCCAAAGATGTGTAACCAGTGTGATGATCCGCCCTGTATCCTTCCCTGTCCTGTTCCTGGAGCTACCTATAAAAGAGAGGATGGAATTGTAATGATTAACAAAGAGCTATGTATAGGCTGTGGAAGGTGTGTTGAGGTAAAGAATGATCCATCAAAGTATGCCAAAGATGTCCCTGAAATTAGAGGTAAAAAGGCAATGGACTTAAGGGTAGCTGACAAATGTGATTATTGCAGCCACAGGCTTGCAGCGGGCATTGAAGAGCCAGCGTGTGTGAGAAGTAGATGGGGATTTGAAGCTCCTATTTTTCATGTCATGAAGCACAGAAAGAGACAGATTATGTTTTCAGTAAATATCGGAAGTAACACAATATAATATAATAATTGAAAAAAGCCAGCTTTCGCCTAACAATTTCATAACAATAAGCTTTCTTATCAAAACACCTGATTTTGCTATCAAAACTTTCTATAAATTTTAACCAAATAATTAAAATTTTATATTTGACAAACCCTAATTTTAGATACTAAAGTGTGCTGTATTAAGCAATTTAACTAAATGAGGGGGAGGGTTAAACTATGAAAAAATTTGTACTTCTTATCTGTTACCTAATACTATTTGCCTCACCTGTCATAGCTAAAGATAGATTAGTTGAGGTTATGATTAACTTCGACTTAAATGCTCCAAAAGATAGCAAAAATGTCAGGCTTTGGATACCCTATCCTGTATCAGATGAGCATCAAAATATTACCGATGTTTATATAAGTGGAAATTTTGCTTATTACGCTAAAAAGCCTTCCAATTACCAAAAAAGTTATTGACTATGCTATGGAGATAACAAAGGGAAAGGAAACAACTTTAGACAAAGCGAAGGCAATATATGACTGGATAGTGGAAAATATGTATAGAGACCCAAATGTTAAGGGATGTGGCTTTGGAGTAGTTGAGAGACTATTGGATACAAGGGGTGGAAAGTGTGCAGACATTCATTCTGTCTTTGTTGCCCTTGCAAGGGCTGCAGGTATCCCAGCAAGGGAGATTATGGGTATAAGGATACCAAAAGGTAAAAAAGGTGACATGACTATGGCACAGCACTGCTGGGCAGAATTTTATCTTCCAGGATATGAATGGGGTGTTGTTGATCCAGCAGATGTAAGGAAGGTAATGTTAGAACAAAAACTGACTTTAGAGCAGGCTAAATCCTATAGGGATTATTACTTTGGTGCTGTCGATGAAAATAGGATTGCTTTTGGTACAGGAAGAGATATTATATTAAATCCAAAACAGATTGGAGAACCACTTAACTATTTTATGTATCCATATGCAGAAGCAGATGGTAAGCCCCTGAATGAAGACCTTTACGGATTCAATTTAGGTTATAAGATACATTTTAAAGAGCTCTAAAGGAAGTATTCTTACACAGAAAAAATTTTAATAGAGGTCAGAATATTCAAAAAAGCGAAAGATAAACTATTTTCTAAACTTCTTTTACACCTTCATTATATTGCCTTTGGTTCTATCTTACCTCTTATGAAGAGGAGAATCCTTGCTATCAATAAAAGCATAGGTAATTCCACAACTGGGCCAAGGATGATTGCTAAATATACCAGAGGATGTCCTGGAAAGGCTGCGACAGCAACTCCAATTACTGCCTCAGAGTTTCTTGCAGTTGTTGTGAATGCCATTGTAACTGTATCCTCATAGCCGAGATTAAAAACCTTCCCGATTACAAGAGCCATTAAAAAGAGCACAAAGAAAAAGGCTATCAAGAAAAGTATCAGCAGTCCAACCCTGTGAATGTCCGAAATATCAAGAGACCTCTGGGATACAAACATGGAT
>JBKBMM010000107.1:0-3534 GCA_046295835.1 Caldimicrobium sp. | reverse complement strand
GGTAGCGTTGGAACTCCCTCTAATTTTCGAAGTTTTTTTTTGACCTCTTTTCTCTTGTCTGATACATCTACCATTTAAAGTCCTCTAAGTAGTCTTTTTAAACTTTTCATAAAGTAATTCCTTAATGATTTCTTTTATTTGAATAAGAATTTCCTCCTGTACCCCTGAAAATTTTATCTCAAGTTCCTCCAACTCCTCTTCTAAAGTTTTTTCCCAAGGGAGTTTTACTGCTTGGCCCTCAACGGTAACATAATTAACTCCAAGCTCTTCAAATTTTCTTAACATCTCTTCAGTAATCTCAACTCCCTTTCCACATAGCACTCTACCCTGACTATCTACCACTTCTTCGTAAGTTTTCATGCCTGGCTTTATATAAGACAAGGGCAATCTTTGCATAACCTCCCACCTTTTATATGATTTTATTTAAACTATACTCAATTATACCCTGAACTCCAAATTCCAAAAGCTTTGGCACCAAATTTCGCACTTCTTTTTCAGAAACTACAATTTCCAAAGCATACCAGTCTTTTTCATAAAGCTTAGAAATAGTAGGTGCAGTGATACTTGGTAATAAGGCTACAACCTTTTCTAAATTTTCTGCAGGTACATTCATTTTTAAGCCAACCTTCTTATATGAATTAAGAGCCCCTTTTAAGAGAACTGCAATTTGCTGTATTTTTCTTTTTTTCCACGGATCTTCCCAAGCTTCAGGGTTTGCAATAAGTTGAGGATAAGTCACTAACATCTCATAGATAATTTTTAGACCATGGGCCTTGATAGTTGAACCAGTCTCAGTAACCTCAACAATGGCATCACACAATCCTTGTACAACTTTAGCTTCCGTTGCCCCCCAGGAATAAGTAACTTCCACAGGAATTCCCCTTTCTTGAAAAAATCTAATAGTATAATTTACTAATTCTGTGCTAATCTTTTTACCTCTCAAATCTTCCAAGGTATTTATGTTGGAATCCGCCTTAACGGCTATTACCCAACGAGCTGGCTTTTTACTTACCTTAGAATAAGGCAAATCTTCAATTAAAACTACTTTTGAATCGTTATTAAGAATCCAGTCCTTCCCAGTTATTCCTGCATCAAGAATACCCTTTTCTACATAAACACTCATTTCTTGGGGTCTACAAATAACCATCTCTAATTCTGGATCATCAACTTCTGGAAAATAACTCCTGTGATGCACTTCAATAGTCCATCCTGCTTTTTCAAAAAGATCAATGGTTGCTTTTTCTAAACTTCCTTTGGGAATCCCAAATTTAAGCCTTTGCCCCATAGACCTCCTCCGGTTCAAAGAGTCTTTTCTCTATAATTTCATAATCTCCACTTTGAGATACCTTTCTAAAAAAACAACTCATATAGCCTTCATGACAAACAGGTCCTTTTGGCTCAACTTTGATTAAGATAGTATCCTCATCACAATCAACATAGATCTCCCTCACCAAAAGTACATGGCCTGAACTTTCTCCCTTCATCCAAAGTTTTCTTCTGCTCCTGCTATAAAAATGAACTTTTCCTGTTTGTAAGGTTTTATCAAAAGCCTCCTCATTCATATAACCTAACATGAGCACCCTTTCTGTGGATATATCCTGAATAATCACAGGTAAAAGCCCACTACCTTTTTCAAAATTAAGCTTTACTCCCATTCCTAATCCCCTCCACCATTTCTTTTAGTAGCCTCTCAGGATTCGAGGCCTTAACTAAAGAAGTTCCAATTAAAACTCCTTTAAAACCAGCCTTTTTCAATTCTTTAATTTCCTCTACCTTCTTAATTCCAGATTCTGCTATTACAGAAATTCTCTTAGGAATTAAAGGTAACATCCTGAAACAATGGTTTATATCAATCTCTAAAGTCTTTAAATTTCTATTATTTATTCCTATTACCTTGGCTCCTGCTCTTAGAGCCCTTTCAAGTTCTTCTTCTGTATGAATTTCAACTAAAGGAGAAAGTCCAAGCTTATAGGTATAATTTATAAGATCTTCAAGTTCTTCTTCTTTTAAAAGAGAGGCAATTAATAGCACCATATCTGCTCCAAAGGCTTTAGCCTCTTCAATTTGTATGGGATCTAAAATAAAATCTTTTCTTAATAAAGGTAAATTGGTAATAGACCTTATAGCGGCTAAGTACTCAAGGGAGCCGTAAAAAAAAATCTCTTCTGTGATTACTGATATAGCTTTAGCTCCTGCCCTTTCATAGGTTTTGGCCAGATCTAAGGGATCAAAATTTTCTCTAAGAGCCCCTTTAAGGGGGCTTGCCCTTTTGACCTCAGCTATAATGATAAATTTTTCTTTTTCTAAATAGGTTTCAAGATTAAAAGGATGCCTATCCCAAAAGGGCCTAAAATATAATCCTCTTTGTTTTCTTTTAAGAATATCAAAATATTTCTCAAATACAATTTTATCTAGGATCTTCATATTTTCCTAATTTTAGCATATAGAAATTTTTTATAAAGGTGTTAAAATAGGAAGAAATTAATTCTTAGGCTGGAGGATAAGTATGCCTAAGCGAACTTATCAACCCAGCAGAATAAAAATGAAGAGGACTCACGGATTTAGAGCAAGGATGAAAACCAGATCAGGAAGACGCATTTTAAAAAACAGAAGAAGGAAAGGGCGCCATCGCCTAACTGTTTAATTTGAAAAAAGAGGGCCTCTCGAAAAAAGAACGTTTAAGCCTTAATAAAGATTTTGCAAGAATCTTTAAAGAAGGGGAAAAACTTTGGATAGATAAATATTTATTAATAATCTATTGCCCAAATGAATTACCTTTTAGAAGATTAGGGCTTATAGTTTCTTCTAAAGTTGGCAAAGCAGTTGAAAGAAATAAAGTGAAAAGAATATTAAGAGAACTCTTTAGAAGAAATAAAGACATATTTCCTGAAAATAGTGATATTGTTATGATTGCAAGTCCTAAAATAAAGGAAATTCCTTTTGAAAGGCTTTTATCCTTAGTAAAGGAATATCTTTCCTCTGCAAAGAGAGATTGTGCTGATGCTAAAAAAAGTCATTCTTAAAGGAATTAAGCTATATCAAAAGTTTTTTTCACCTATCTTTTCTACATTTTTTAATCTCCATTGTAGATATTATCCCAGTTGTAGTGAGTATGCTCGCTTAGCAATTCTTGAATGGGGTATTTTTAAAGGAAGTTATTTAGCCCTTAAGCGTTTCTTTCGTTGTAACCCTTTTTTACCTGGTGGAGTAGATTTTCCTCCAAGTAAAAATTCTAAAAATTCTTTAAAAAAGGAGAAATTTTATGGATAATAGGGTCTTATTAGCTATTATTCTTTCCATTGGCATACTCATTTTTTTCCAATATATATATATGCGACTATATGCACCTCCTCAAGGTTCTTCGCCAATCTCTACAGAAAACCAAAGTAATGAAAAAAATAAACCTCTCGAGATGACAAACTCCCTAATGAATAAAGAATTACCTAATACTTTTACAGAAAAAATTTATCAAATAAAAACCCCTCTTTATGAGGCAAAGCTTACTAATTTAGGGGTAAGATTTAAGGAATTCAA
>JBKBMM010000106.1:0-3559 GCA_046295835.1 Caldimicrobium sp. | reverse complement strand
CATGCAGAGTGGCAGATAGATATCTCTTTATGGCAGCAAGATTTATGCAGTAGACCAAATACTTATGATCGTAAATTGTGTAGCTCTCCATCTAAAATAGGCAGCTTTGCCACCAAAGAAGAGTGTGAGAAAGCTCGTTATGAAATGTGCTTTGGTGAAGGAAGAAATGACAGATTCTTATTCAATAGATCCTACTGTACAGGATTTGATAGCCCAGGTCGCAAAAAATACAGTAATTATTCTGGCTATGGGCCAACTTTAGATGAAAAAATCAAGGCATATGCTTCTGAGTTAAGAAAAATGGGCTGTAGTGATTATGTGCTTTCCTTTGAACATAGTGCAAAAAACTCTCCAGAATCTATAGATATGTACTATAAAATACATTTGGATCTATGCCAGCAAGACCTAAAGAGAGAAGCATTGGCAAAACAGACAGAGGAAGAGAAAGCCAAAATCTTTAAAATGAGGAAGGAGTCTATGTTAAGAAACATTAAATCATTTAGCACAGATCCAGTGAAAAAATATAATACTGCACTTAGGCAATCTTGTTCTATGGCATATATGAGTATAAAAGCCGCAGAACTAGCACTTAAAGGCGATTTTAAAAATTTTAATATATTGATTGCTGATCTGGAAAAGGCAAGGCAGTTAGCTGGACAAGGTTTTGACACTCCCAACACTTATTCGGATTACTGTCCTTATACAAATTTTAAGCCTCCGGGAGTTTCATTTGTTATAGAAGATGACCCAACCTATAAATTCTTTAACGAGATCTTTTCAAAGAGTTATGACCTAATTAAAACTATAAATATAAACAAAGAGAAATTAAATGAAATAAAAGAAAAGAAAAATGAGGTATATTTAATTTTACAAAATAAGGAAAGTAAGTTAAAAGAATTAGAAGAAGCCAAGAAAACAACAAAGAATAATAAAGAGCAAAACAAATTAAACAGTCTTTTGGAGCAAGCCAAACAAGCCTACGAAGAGGCAAATAGAGATTATCAAAAGGTTAAAGAAGCAGAGGAAGAACTACTAAAAAAAGAAGAAAGCTTTAGAATTGAGCTTGTAGAGCTTAAAAATAGACTTGAACAGATGAAAAATAAGGAGGTTATCAGATGAGAAGGGTTAAAACAACTTTTATTTTGGGTATTTTCATATTATTTATGGTTAACTTTTCCATGGCTCAAGAAGCACAGGATTACTTTAACAAAGCAACATCATTACTCTTCCAGGCAAAAACAAGAGACGATTTTAAGCGTGCAGCTAATCTTTATGAAAAAGCTAAAGAATTGTCCCCTCAATGGGCTGAAGTTTACTACAATTTAGGTATAATCTATGAAGAGATTGGATATTATAGCCAGGCTATAGAAAATTTTAATCAATACTCAGCTATTGTAAATGATCAATCGGAAAAAGAGAAAGGAAAACAATTGGCAGAGATGGCTAAGGCAAAGTATGAAAAATTGGAGGAAATAAAGAGATTAGCGGCAAAATGGCGGATTTTAGATACATCCTGTAGTAACAAGTATAAATTTGATTTTCGAAATAATACCATCTGGAAAGAGAGCAATGCAAAAGAATACTTAGAGAACTCAGATTGGTCAGATAGGTCCCAGTTAGTTAAGTTATACCATAAGATATCTAGCCGAATAGCCAGCAAACAACCTTATGTTCCATTAGTGTTTGATGGAAATGTCTTTATAGCTATGGATTTTGGTGTCATTTTGCTTGAAGATGTAAATCATGGGAAATTTTTTGTAATTGTTCAAAATATATATCGTGGAGAGATTAATATAGATAACAAAACAATAATAATAGATAGATTCGTTTTACATCGTAAAGAAAGATTCTCCAATTATGACGAGGCAATCAATGAAGCTTTGATGATTTTGAAAGATTACACCTTTTTGCAGGATGATGCCTTGCTCAATTACATAAATAGCTACGCAGATAGAAAGTATCCCCCTCAAAAGCTCGAGCCTAGATGCCATTACATATACAAAGTTGAGGATTAAGTCCAAGGAGATTTACCACTTTTCATCCATAATCTCTTTCCTTTTTCTCTGGTATTCTTCTTCGGTAATTAATCCATCCTTTTTTAAGGACTCAAGCTTCCTTAGCCTTGTCTCAAAATCAAATAATCTTCTCTCAAGATCTTTTTCATCCTGCTCCACTGATTCGAACTCAATGACTTCGGTTGCTGTGCTATGTATCTTTTTTTTATCTTTCTTTGAATAGGTTAAAAGGTTTATTATTGAGTAAATGATACCCCCAACTATGAAAATAACTATGAAAATAACAATGAATGGATCATCTTTATGATCTGATGATGCTATGGCGACCAAGAAAAAAATAAGCACTATAATTGTTGCTATTGAAGCAAGAGGCGAAGGCCTGACTGTTGCCCTTTTAAAATCCTTTCTCATCTCTGTACCTCCTCTCTTCTTGCTACCTAATTATATCTGCTATATAAACATAGTAGTTGGAAATAGATCCAAAGTACTCTCTTTTATAAAGCAAATAAATCTTTACTTTATACCTGCCTGCTTTTAGTTCTTTAACAATATTTTCATTTATTCCAGCCAAATGATAAAAGGGTCCAGATCTTGACATTCCTTCAACTTTTAGCATAGCCCCATCTTTGGTAGATTCTTCAGTAGGCTCATCTATTAGAATGAATACTTCTCTTTCCACTGGTGGCATTAATGGACCAAATTTACTAAAATCGGACAAAGGGGCATCTCTTAGCTCATTTTCTAATTTGTAGCTATTTGGAGACAATTCACGAAATTTTTTAAGCTCACTTTCTAAATAATCTATCTTTGCTTTTTTATCTGGATGGTTTGTGCTTTCGTATCTTTTTATCTCCATTTCAATAGCCTTAATCGTGGTTTTGATAAGTTCTTTTTTTAAAAAGTCCTTTGAATGGGTATTTGGCGTAAATTCTTCTTCTGCACTAATTCCACCCCATTCCACTGCTGTAAACCCTTTTCTATCCTTTTTAATTATCTGAGGTTCAGTAAGAGTTCCTTTGAAGTCTGTACCTTTGAAATGCAAAAACACTCTTATAAAAGTATCGGGTTTTGGGTCTATGTTAACATGCAAGTTTTCCTTTAAAAATTTTTCATCAATATGCCTTATTTCATAATATTCGTAAGGTTTTAGTTTTTCTAACCAGTAACTTTTAAAGTCCTGGGCTTCTTTTTTGTTTAAACCAAACTTTGGCAAATAAAAATCAAACCATTTAGATAAGTCCCTGTAAGGCACAACCCATCCAATATCACTCAGTATATAAGGCTTTTTTAATTTTACCTCATAAAAAAGGTAGTCATACTGGTTATTAATTTTTCCCGATGGTGCAACCTTAACAATCCATTTATTCCTGTAAGGGGGGATGCTGTCTATAATATAACCTTTTGGAGATAATGTTACCTTAATTGTTTGTTCTTTCTTTGGATATAAATATAAAGCTGGCTTCTTAACTACTGGTATTTTTATTTCTCTGCAAGGAATAAGATTTTCCTCCACTAATGCATAGCAAATTACATCTTTTTTGCTT
>JBKBMM010000105.1:0-3610 GCA_046295835.1 Caldimicrobium sp. | reverse complement strand
ATAGAGCTTCAAAAAAATGGCTGGGCACTTCTCAACAAAATAATATGGTATAAACCTAATGCCATGCCATCTTCATTAGACAAGAGATTTTCAAATGTTTACGAGCCTATATTTTTGTTTGTAAAAAGGGAAAGCAAGTATAATTACTATTTCTCTTTAGATGAACTAAGGTTGCCATCTAAGAGCAATTTTGAAAATGGTAAAAATCCAGAAGATATTTTAGACCTAAAAGTGAAAAACTCTTTATTAAAAGAGAGTAAAATTGAAGGGCGTGTTGTGAAAGTATTTAGAAATAAAAACAATGAAATACTTGCGGAGGTTTTGTGGGAAGATGGCAAAACGACTATTGAGATTGTAAATGATTTCAAAAACGAATCTAAAATACCGATGGAATTAATTTGTCCAGACTGTGGAAAAACTATTAAAAGTGAATTAGATTTAGATAAACATAATAATTGTAAAGGGTTTCCTATACCTATTTTACCTCCAAAACCAGATTTTGAAGATAGGATGGAATTAAAGTCATCTTTTCTATTTCCTTGCAAGGATGAAATCAAAGAATATAAGGGTAAATTTAGGTTAAGTCCTGAAAATAGAGGAGCTTCTCCGGGTGCAAGAAAATCTCTTTTTGGGGAATATTTGGTAGTTCAAAGAAGATACGAGATTTTTCAACCTTTAATTGCTGATTATCTTAGATATTGGCGTAAGAAGCGAAATATTAGTATAAAAAAAAAATTGATGAATTATTAGGATATAAAGATACTGCAGGTCATTGGTTTAGGAAAGATACTGGTAGTTGGGGAAAGGGAGGTTCTGTTCCTTTGCCAGATGATTGGTGGAAATTAAAAGAAATTTTAGAATTTGATGATATTTATGATAGGTGGGTAACTGAGACGCATTTAGTTCTTCAAACGGTAAAACCACATCCCAAAGGAAAAAATCCCGGTGATGTTTGGGATATAAAATTGCAACCTTTTACAGATGCTCATTTTGCCACATTTCCTGAGGAACTAGTAAGGAAATGTATTATAGCTGGTTGTCCGGAGGGTGGAGTAGTACTTGACCCTTTTGCTGGTTCGGGAACAGTTGGCAAAGTTGCTTATGAGTTAGGAAGAAATGCTATATTAGTAGAATTAGTCCCGGAATATTTGAATATTATCAGAAAAAGATGCCAAAACATTAAGGAGGTGATTTATGTTAGATGATTTAGAACTTGAAAAGAAGGAAAGACTATATTTTGATTTCATCTTACTTCAACTAAAAGAGGGTTTGGAAGTTATTATTAATGGATTAAACTCACGATTAAAAATTCTGAATGATTGGTATAGCAATTTTATTAGGACAGCAAGAAAGGGATATAAAGCTTCTGATTTAGATGTCGGAGCGGAAAGAATTTTTCATAATTTTTTCGCAACCTTTTTACGATCTCCGAACTCTTCTCCTATTGGTTCAGATTTGATGTTTGAGGTTACAGACGCTTTTTTACATATTGATATTAAAACTGCTCTTTTTAATAATCCAGCAGATTATAAAGGAAAAGTTAATATAGGCATTAATCAAACTTCCTATGAAGTAGATGAAGTATTTAAACCAAACCTACCACAGTATTATAAAATCAACTCTCGCATAAAGAAACCTTGCCTAACTTATATTATTCAAATAATTCATGAGCATGCTAGACCAGATATCAAGGCGATAAAATTAATTTGCATTCCTAATGGACAACTTTATAAACATTATGAAAAAAATATTTTTAAAAGTGGAAAAGGTGGTTATGCTAAAAACCAAGCTCCGTTATTGTTTGCCTGCTTGCATCAAGAAACCACTGCACAAGAGAAACCCAGGGAACCAGAAGTATGCTGTAGATTATTCCGTAGTAAAAAATTACCACCATGGTTATCACTATAGCATCAAAGAAAAACACAAAAGCAGCATGCCTTGCGTTGTATCGTCTTTCCCTTACATCCCTTATGGCTCCAAAGGCATTCTTGGCGTTTAAAACAAAAGAAGAAAAAACTGGAACAAATACAAGGATAACCTTGTAGAAGAATGTTCCGACGGTAAGAAGGATAGCAAAGGCAGAAGCAAATCCTGGCTGGCTTGCTACGTAAACCTGCTGGCAGGTCTGAGGTAAAACCATATCCTCTGGAATAAATAAACCACACCTGTTGCTAAAGGAACCACTCTCGTCACAGAAAAAATACTTGGAAAATAAGAACTTAACTGGAATGCCGTGAAACTCCCAGAAAAGATACACAAGATGTATTATCGCCGCCACTATAAAGCTACTTATCATAAGAGCCAGAAGATCATCAGAAAAAAAACTCCCCTTTCCCTCCTGCCTGCTCCTTTTTTCTATGTTGAGGTAGCTCGCAAAGTAAAAAGCGGTAAAGACCACAGGAATTGATAGAAGGGCAAAAACAAAAAGAGGACTTCCCATGCAGGATATGGTTGCAGCAGTCTGGTTCGCAAGCCCTGGAGGGCTAAGGTCAAGCCCCTGAGCATAAGCCTGCTTAAAAAGCAACAAGCTTATAAACAGCACCACCACAGAATAGCTCATCCCTGTCCCTCACAACCTGCTCCTTTAGCTTAACAAACTTATACATCTTTCCTTCCACGCTAAATACTTCGTTGTCCATGGGACATCTGCCTTTAGCCTTCAAAAAGCTTACTACCACATCCTCTACACCTGCACCCTGCGGAGTAATAAACCTGTAATACACGCCTGCCTGCCTCTCCTTATCGTTTATGCTTACCTTTCTTCCCGCAAAGTAATAGGCATTTCCATCCTCCAGTATTACTGCAAAGCCAAAAACTCTCCCGTCCTCGTGAGAAGGCGGACCAAGAAAAACTACGTTGTCCTCAAATACTGCTTTAGCACTTTCTGTATACATTAGAACATGTCTTACCTTTCTGTCAAAGATAAAAAGAACGGGAAGGTCTGGATGATAATCAAAGTGGTTTACCCCCCTGAGATAGAGGTTCTTTTCCCCTCCGTAGATTAATCCCTCCTGCTGACGAATTGTCTTCTCCTTTTTCTCAAGCTCCTTTATGAGCTTTTTAAGCTCATCCTGCTTTAGCATAAGAAGAGGGTCCTGAGAAAAAGAAAAACCTACCAGAATAAAAAGCATACACAGAGCGTTAACGAAGTACGATAACCACTTTGAAGTTAGTCTTTCCCCCTTTTTCACAAAAAGAAAGACAAACCTCATGATAATATAGTAAAGCATGCCATCTTTATCTCTTACCCTTAAAGGGCTAATTCTGCTTACCAGAAAAAGTAGTATAAAAAAGGCTACCACCGCATAGGGAAATCCATAAAAGTAATAAACCCCAAAAGCAACAGGATACAGCCAAAGCCTTTTTACGTGCATAGCCTGCCCCGCAAGAGAAAGGGTCGCATAACTCTGGACTGATACCTCTTCCGCCTTAAGCATGGAGCACCATGGACTTCTCTATAAACTTGCCGTCTGGAGTCCTTAAACTCCTTGCATAAGAATCAAACAGCGCCTTCTTTACCTCGTCCACATCCAGCTTTAACGTAAACACGCCCCTGCTATACTTTACAGTAAAGGTTCTGGCAGGAGAGGAAAAATAAACCCTCTCAAGG
>JBKBMM010000104.1:0-3629 GCA_046295835.1 Caldimicrobium sp. | reverse complement strand
CAGCAATTGAGCTGGATCTATTTGACTTGCCTTAAAAGCTGGATAAATTCCAGCAAGTAAGCCAAAGGAAATGGTCAATCCTGAGGTAACTATAATAGGTTTCAGAGGGAAAACTAAGGGGTAATTAAAGAGGGGAAGTAAAATAAAAACACTTAGGGCACCAAGTAAAATTCCTATAAACCCTCCTAAAAAGCTAATAAAGATGCTTTCTATCAAAAACTGAGTAAGGATTTTTCTTTTAGTTGCTCCAAGAGCCATTCTTAGACCAATCTCTTTTCGTCTCTCATTAACGGAAAGAAGCATAATTGCTGTAACCCCAAGACTTCCCACTAAAAGAGATAAAAGAGAAATACTCTGTATAAGAGAAGTAAAAAGAGATGAGGTCTTCGTGCGAACTTGAAGCATATCTTCTGCTTTAATTATATTAAAATCCTTCTCCTTTGGAGAAACACGATGGCGCTTAAGAAGAATTTTTTCAATTTCTTTTTCTAAATAAGGAACAAGGGAAGGATCCCTTACAGAAATATAAATCCCTGTAAGATAATCTACATTAAAAAGTGCTGACATCGCAGTGGTAATAGGTACAAGGATTTGATCATCTTGATCCTCATTGCTGGCATCAACTCCAATATTACTGAGAACGCCTATTACTTCAAAGGGTAATCTACTTATTAAAATTCGCTCACCTATAGGAGAATTTTCTCCAAAAAGCTCTTTTTTTACCTTTGCCCCTAAAATAGCTACTTTTTTAAAACTAAGAATCTCTTCCTTTTGAAAGTTCCTCCCCTCACTTAGGCTAAATTTTCTTAATTTTAGATACTCCTCATTAACTCCATTAATCACTGTGTTGAGATTTATTCCCTGTGCTCTCACAGGAGAACTCCTTGTAAATATTGGAGAAATATAATTTATATCAGAGAGTTTTTTTAAGGCTTCAACATCTTCTAATTTTAAAGTAGTAGTTTGTTCTATTTGGATGGCTCTTCCTCCTCTAATTCTTGCCTGACCAGAAAGCACCATAATAATTTCGGGCCCAAAGGTTTCAATTTCTTGTAGAGTTTTTTTCTTTGCAGACTCTCCAAAGGTATGCATAACTAAAAGAGAAAAAACCCCGATAATTATACCTAAAAGAGAGAGAAAAAGTCTAAGTTTTTTGTGGACAATACCCCCTAACCAAAGTTTAAATCTGAGCATCTTCATAGGCTTTTAAGTAATATAGCAGGATCAATTTTGGTAGCCTTAAGAGCAGGAAATATACTAAAGACTACGCAAGTTATAGTAGAAAAAATTATACTCAATAGAAAAGTACCCCAGGAAAAAAGAGGTTTAAGAGGAGTTATTAGGGAAAGCAGAATCATTAAAAACATACTCAAAATCCAACAGGTGACACCACTTATTATAGCCATAATAAGTGCCATTAAAAGATAGTGTGTAATTATTTGGTAAGAAGTAGCTCCTAAGGCTCTTCTTAAAGCAATAATTCCTGCCTTTTCTTCAACACTTGCCATCATTAAATTCATTATAATCACTCCACTAATAATTAAACTAATAAAGGCAATATTTAATAAAAAAACATTTAAGGTTCTTGAGGTAGCCATATGCCTTGCCACAATTAAATCAGGAGTGATTATTCTAAAATCATCTGGAGCAAAGCCCTGAATTTGATGCCTCTTTCTTAAAATCTTTCTAATTTCTTCTGCACAGCGATTTAAATCTGCCCTTTCCTGAAGTATCACCTTTATTCCTCTTATATAATCTTGGTTCAAAATTCTCCTTTGAGCTGTAGTTAAAGGCACAAAAATACGTTCATCTAAGGGAAAATGCCCAACACTTCCCTTTTTTTCAAGAATTCCAATCACTATATAATATTGATCTTGAATTTTGATCTTTTCTCCTACTAAATTAAAACCAAATCTTTTGGCTACTTCATATCCAAGTACAACTACTTTATTTAAATTTTTTATATCCTCTTCTTGAATAAAACGCCCTATGTAGAGATTCCAGTTGTTAGCTATAGTGTAATTAGGTTGTATCCCATCTAATCTAACTTTTTCAGCTCTTCCTTTAAAAGCCATTTCAACGCTTCCAACTGTAAAGGCGGTTGTTGTTTTAACACAACTTAACTTTTCAATGGCTTCTGCATCTAAAAGTTTTAAGGTATCTGTGCGGGTATCAGTTAAGCCAAACATTCTTTGTCCACCTGCTAAAATTAAAAGGGCATCTTTCCCAAAATTTAGATTAGCTAATGTATCTAAAATCTGCTTTTCAGCTGATTTTCCTAAGGCATAAATAGTGTTTAGGGCAGTTAAACTAAAGGTAAGAGCAAGCATTATGAAAACAAAATTGATCTTACTTGAGAGAAGTTCTTTAAATACTTCTTTTATATAATACCGAAAAATCATTAATTAATAAAAATTCCATCTTTAAGAATTTTAATCTCTTTTGCCCTCTTGGCTATCTCAGGATCATGAGTAACCATAATAATGGTTAATCCATCTTTATTCAATTCTTCTAATATATCCATCACCTCTTTACTGCTTTGAGAATCAAGATTACCTGTTGGTTCATCTGCAAGTAAAAGTTTAGGGTTATTGATTAAGGCCCTGGCTATGGCCACTCTTTGTTGTTGCCCTCCAGATAGTTCAGCTGGCTTAAAATGCAAATGTTTTTCTAATCCAAGCCTTTTTAAGAGATATTTAGCCCTCTCTATGTCTTTCTCCTGAATATCTCCTCGGTATAATAGAGGCAAAAGGACATTTTCTAAGGCACTTGCCCAAGGAATTAAATGAAAGGCTTGAAAAATAAAGCCTATCTTTTGGTTTCTGAGTTTTGCCAATTGGGAATTTGAAAGTGCACTCACCTCCATACCTTCTAAAAAATATCTTCCAGATGTGGGTTTATCTAAAAGCCCAAGTATATTAAGTAAAGTCGATTTGCCACCACCTGAAGGTCCCATAATCGCTAAAAAATCACCTTCTTCTACTTTTAAGTGAACACCTCTTAACACTTCATAAGTAATCTTACCCATCTGATAAATTTTTTTTATATCTTCAAGCACTACCATACCCCTATAATCTCACCCTCATTTAATCCCTCTAAGACCTCTATCTTACCTCTACCTTCCCATCCTGTTTTTATATATCTTTTTTCCCACTTGTCAGCCTTTTTCACATAGACAAAATTTTTTCCCTGTTGGTCAATCTTAATTGCTGAAGAGGGAATAATCAAAACATTCTCCTTTTTACCAGCTAAGATGGTTACCTGGGCAGTCATTTCCGGTCGTAGATAATCCCTATAGGTATCAAGAATATCAAGAACAGTAATATAAAAAACTACATTGTTTCTTATAAGAGCCCCAGGATATATGGTTCTTACCTTAGCCTTAAAAGTCTTCTCTGGGTAACTATCAACTTTAAAATAGGCTTCCATTCCGGGCTTAATTTTTCCTATATCAGTCTCATCAACATAACACCACACCTCAAGACGAGAAAGATCAACCACAGTAATAAAGGTGGGAGCATTAAGACCAGCCACTACTGTTTCTCCCTGCTGAGTTGTTACCTCTGACACATATCCACTAATAGGTGAATAGATAAAAGCATAGTTAAGCTTAACCTTAGCTTCCTCTA
>JBKBMM010000103.1:0-3665 GCA_046295835.1 Caldimicrobium sp. | reverse complement strand
ACCTTTAAAAACAATTATGGAGCTCCTTAAAGAGCGTGGTTATGCCTGTGGACTTGTCACTACAACCCGAGTTACTCATGCCACACCTGCAGCTTGGGTCTCACATCAAATAAGCAGGGATGCTGAAGATAATATTGCTTTGGAATACTTACAATTTAAGCCTGATGTTCTACTTGGAGGAGGAAGTAGACACTTTGATCCATTAAAAAGAAAATATTGTAAAGAACTTTTCAAAGCCTTTGCTGAAAGAGGATATGATGTAGTTAGAGATAAAGATAGCTTGAAAAACACACTCTCATCAAATAAACCCTTACTTGGGGTCTTCAATGAGTCTCATCTTAATTATTATATAGATAGATTAAATAATCCTTCATTTGGGCAAAATCAGCCTACCTTGGCAGAGATGACAAAAATTGCCCTTCTGAAACTTTCAAAAAATCCCAAAGGCTTCATCCTTCAAGTTGAGGCTGGAAGAATAGACCATGCTAATCACTCCAATGATGCCTGGTCAGCTATTATGGATACCTATGAACTTGATTTGACAATGGGAGTTATCTTAGAGTACCTTAAAATAAATCCTAAAACTCTTGTGATACTTACTTCAGATCATGGCAATTCAGGATGGGGAATTAACGGAACAGGTCCTGAATATAATGATGCTACAGAAGCCTTGATGAAGTACACAACTATTAAAGCATCCTTTGAGGTAATGAAAAAGGAAATGAAAGGTAAATCGCCAAAAGAAATAAAAGATATTTTTGAACACTACACAACTTTTAACCTTACAGATAGAGAAGCAGAAATGATTTTTGAAGCCATGCAACCAAATTATGAGCCCTATCCAGGTGATTTCATTTACATGCCCGATGCAATCCTTGGCAAAATTTTAGCTCACAGTGTGTACAGTAAAAACGAAAAAGGTAAGATAAAAAGGCCTGCCCTTGTAAGAAGAGGTAATGTGGGATTTACCTCTACGAATCACACAGCAGAAGATCAAATACTGATTGCTTTTGGTTACAAAGCAAAAGAACTGGGATTAGGAAGATATGTGGACAATACCTATCTCTTTCAAGCTATGTGTCAATATTTTGGAATAAAATATAAAAATCCCTCTCTTACAGAAAAGGAAGCACAAGCTTTTATTAAAGTAGCTTCACTGGAAGAGTGGAAGAGACATCTGGAATTACACATAAGTTAGAATCAACAGTTAGAATTTAAACTGCATAGAGTTGAAGAAGACCTTCAACCCTATGTAGCTATTTGAGATTTTCCATTTTAGGATTTAGGAGCTACTGGAATATTAGTTCCATGGCATTCATTACAGTTTTGCTGGGCAGGAATACCTACTGCTGCTGGTCCATTCCATGTATGGGTGGGTTTATATTTACCATCTTTCCATGCATTTAATAATTCCACTGTTCTATAGGCAACACTTGCAGCCACTCTGGCACAACGATCCCTTCTTTCTGGACTTGTAAAAGCCTTGTTGGCTGTTTTCATCCATTTTCCCACTGAAATATGGCATAAAGGACTATTAGCTACCGTTTTGGGCATATCCTTCACATCCTTAACAAATTTAGGCTTATCTGGAACAAAAACAGGTAAGGAGGTTTCTGCATACCATTCAACTATATCGAGTATCATATCGTTAACTATCTCCTTAGGCAAAACTAATCCCATAACCAAAGAAGCTGTAACAATACTTCCACAAGTCATACCCCATCCTAACATTCCACCCATTCCGAATTTTAAAGCATGTATAGGAAAAGTAGCCCAAGGATCTCCAACCTTTTCTGCTAATAACTCCATTACTCCAGTAGCTGTGGCTTGAGCACAAAAAACTTCAAACCAAGCATTATAAGCAATTTCTCCTGCTTTCTTAGGATCAATTTTAACATAAGGCCAAGGTTCTGTCTTTTTAATCTTAGCTTCACCTTCCTTAACTAAATTTGAAAATAAAACACCTACTGTTAAAGCTCCCAAACCTCCTAAAAAATCTCTTCTGGAGATTAAGTTTAACATAATCCACACCTCCTTTTTTATTTTACTTTAGATAATTCTATAATTGATAAATATAAAAGTCAAATTTAATTTATTAATAAATAGATAAAAATTATTTAAAGATTTCAATTATTGATAAGTAAAATGAGGTCCGATTTGCGAAAATGCTTGACTTTTTTTAAGGGTTAAATTATTTTTAAAGGCACAATAGAGGGGAAGCTTATGGTTAGGAGCGATTGGGTAATAGGAATCCTGGGTGGAGGGCAACTTGCCAAAATGTCTGCCCAGGCTGCAAGAAAGTTTAGTTTTAAAGTCAAAGTTTTAGATCCCACTCCAGACTCCCCTGCAAGTCAAGTAGCAGAGCAAGTTGTGGGCTCTTTTAAAGATCCACATACAGTGAAAAAATTCGCTGAAAAGTGTGATATCATAACCTTTGATATAGAACATGTAGATATATCCCTTATAAAAGAGTTAAGTGATACCAAAAGGATCATTCCAACACCGCAGATTTTAGAAATTATTCAAAATAAATATGAGCAAAGAAAGCTTTATCAAAAAGCAGGGCTTCCTGTTCCCCATTTTCAACTTCTTGAAGACCCAAAGGAGCTTGAAAAATACCTTCCTGTTGTGCAAAAATCAATAACAGGCGGATATGATGGAAGAGGGACTGTGGTTTTGAAATCTAAGGAAGATATAGTTAATGCGCTTACTGGCCCTTCTTTTATAGAAGAATATTTAGAGCTTGAAAAAGAATTGGCTGTAATTGTTGTAAAAAATGAAAGAGGAGAATATGTGTTATATGAGCCAGTGGAGATGATTTTTCATCCTGAGGGAAATCTTTTAGATTACCTTCTTTGCCCTACAGATCTTGAGGAAAAGATAGTTAGAGAAGCGAAAGAATTAGCTTTAGAGGCAGTAAATTGTTTAGGTGGAATTGGGCTTTTTGCAGTAGAGCTTTTTTTAGATAAAAAGGGGAAACTCTATTTAAATGAAATTGCACCAAGGCCACATAACTCAGGCCATCATACTATTGAAGCTTGTTATACCAGTCAATTTGAACAACATATTAGAGTTATTACTGGGCTTCCCCTTGGGTCTCCTAAACTTTTATCTCCTGCTGTTATGTTTAACCTTTTAGGAGAACCTAATTATTATGGGAAACCTATTTATGAAGGATTGGAGGAGGCTTTAAAAACCCCTGGTGTTTCTGTACACATTTATGGTAAAAAGGAAACCTTTCCCTTGAGAAAAATGGGGCATGTAACAGTTCTTGCAGAGACAGTTAAAGAGGCTTTAAAGATAGCTAAAAAGTTAAAAGAAATTCTCAAAGTAAAAGGAGAGGTAAGAAAATGAAGGTAGGAATTATTATGGGAAGTGAATCAGATTTACCAGTTATGAAGGAAGCAGCTGAGATTTTGGAAAATTTTGAGGTCCCCTATGAAATTACCATTGTTTCAGCACATAGAACTCCTGAGCGCATGTATGAATATGCAAAGACTGCTGAAGAAAGAGGAATTGAGGTAATTATAGCTGGAGCAGGGGGAAGCGCTCATCTTCCTGGAATGACAGCCTCACTAACTACTTTGCCTGTAATTGGTGTTCCTATTAAGTCAAAAGCCTTAAAAGGATTAGATTCACTTTTATCAATTGTGCAAATGCCAGCT
>JBKBMM010000102.1:0-3723 GCA_046295835.1 Caldimicrobium sp. | reverse complement strand
TAACCACTCAGGTGAAGGCTCATTACTTAGAAAAAAATTTTGAAACCACCCTTTGGGGATACGAAATTCATAAAGGAATAACTATAGGAAATTTAAATCTTTTTAAAATTGAAAGAATCTCTACAGGTGAAACTCTTTTAGATGGTATTAAACAAGGCAATGTGTGGGGTACTTATTTGCATGGTCTTTTTACCAATGATTCCTTTAGAGGGGAACTTCTTAATCGCCACAGAGAAAAAAAAGGCCTAAAACCTTTAAAAAACTTTCCTTCCTATTGGAGGGCCTTAGAAAAAAGCATAGAGGAGATCTCCCTTTTGGTGGAGACTTCTCTTAATATGAATGAAATATATAAAATATTAAATCTATACGCTGGGTGAGAAAATTTTTTTGGTAGAGGTGTCATGCATTTGTTTCGGATCCAATGCGTAGTGGTAGCGCGGGCATCCTTGCCCGTATAGTGGTAGCGCGGACAACCATGCCCACATAGTGGTAGCGCGGGCATCCTTGCCTGCGTCCTTTTACACAGGCAGGGATGCTTTTTTCTCACAGGCAGGGATGCCTGTGCTACCATAATAAATTGTGCCTGTGCTATGCATAAATATAAAATATTAAACCTATGATTTTAAAATTTTTTACCGTAAAGGAATATCAAATATTTTGTGCTATGCTTATGGATTTGTTAATTGGGGATCCTAAAAGGATTCCCCATCCTGTTTCTGGAATAGGATATCTCATCCAATTTTATGAAAATAAATTTAGAAGGCTACCTATAAACTCTGAGAAAATAAAAGGTGTGTTTTTCTTTTGGGCAACATGTGGGACTACTCTTTTTTTAAGTCTTTTGCTCTCTTATTTGATGCAAAAATTTAGTGCCCATTCTATTTTAGGTGAAATATTATTTATTTTTCTTATTTCCCAATTTTTAGCTCTAAGAGGACTTATTGAGGCAGGGGAGAGGGTTGAAAATTATTTAAGGGAGGATAACTTAAAAAGGGCAAGAGAGGCACTTATAGCCTTGGTGGGAAGAGATACGGATAAACTTCATAAAAGAGAGATGCAAAAGGCTATACTTGAAAGCTTTGCAGAAAACCTAAATGATGCAGTTATAGCACCACTTTTTTGGTTAGCTCTCCTTGGATTGCCAGGGCTTGTTCTCTACAAAACCATCAATACCCTTGATTCTATGGTAGGCTACAAAAATGAAAAATATTTTCATTTTGGATGGTTTTCTGCTAAAATTGATGATATTTTTAACTTTATTCCTTCAAGAATAACTGCATTGCTTATAGCTTTGGCAACAACTATGTATTTAGGGGTTGGAAATGGAAAAAGATCCTTAGAATGGATGACGAAATATGCTCCTCTACATCCTTCACCTAACAGCGGATACCCTGAAGCAGCTCTTGCAGGTGCATTAGGAGTTAAACTTTTGGGACCTGCCTATTACCAAGGTATTTTAATTGAAAAACCCTATTTGGGAGAAGATTTAATCTCAAATCTCTCTGCAGCTATTTCTGTAAGTAAAAGGCTTCTTTATTTCTCTTCCTTTATTTGGATTATAATACTTATAGCCTTTTTAAGAGTATCCCTATGAGTTTTTCCTCTTCTACACCAAGCATCTACCCAAGTCATGGGGGAAATATCTTTTACTATGCTAAAAAGCTCGGAATTCATTATAAAGACCTAATAGATCTTAGTGCTTCTGTAAATCCTCTTGTTAAAGATTTCCTTCAGGAAAAACTTCTCCACCTCTGGGAAAACCTGGAATTTTACCCTGATCCTGAGGGTGAGTCTCTATGTAATATCTTGGCAGAAATTTATTCCTTAGAAAGGGAAAATTTTCTTTTGGGGCATGGATCCCTTGAGCTCTGGCAATACTTTTTGTTATATTTTCTTCCCAGGGGATGCCATATTTTCCTTCCTGAGCCAACCTTTGTAGGATATAGAAAAATTCTTTCTCAAAGAAAAGATTTTCAAATCACAGCACCTTTTAGCTTAACTCCAGAAGATCATCTAAATCATCTTAAGAATTTTATGAAGAAAAAGTACAAAAACAAAGCCGTAATTCTATGCCATCCCAATAATCCCACAGGAGCCCTTTTTCCAAAGGAAGAACTCCTTTCCATAATTGACAAAAACCCCCAAGTTTGGTTTCTAATAGATGAAGCCTTTATTGAATTTAAAGAAAGCGCCTCTTTTCTTCCCCATATTCAACACTTTTCAAATCTATATATCTTTAGATCCTTTACCAAATTTTACGGACTTGCCGGCACAAGACTGGGCTATCTCGCAGGAAATAAAAAAATCTTGTCTCAATTAAAAAAATTCCTTCCCACCTGGAATACAGATACTCTCAGTCAAATTTTAGCTGAAAAATTGTTGTTAGATGAGAATTTTAAGAAAACAAGCTTAGATTTTTTCTTAAAACAAAAAACTATAATGGAAGAGACATTAAGAGCTTTAGGAGTTTATTATTTTCCCAGTGTTGCCAATTTTTATTTGCTTAAAATAGAAGAAGGGAGAAGACTTTATAGATGGTTATTAGAGGAGAAGAGGATTTTGGTAAGAAGTTGTCATAATTTTGTAGGGCTTTCAGAGGATTACTTGAGGGTATCTTTGAAAAGAACTGAAGAGAATCAAAAATTTCTTGAGGCTATAGAGGAATGGTTAAAGGGATTTTAGTTTCAGCTCCAAGAAGTGGGGAGGGAAAAACTCTTTTAACCTTAGGGCTTTTGCATCTATTTAAGAGGAAGGGTTTTGTAGTGCAGCCCTTTAAATTGGGGCCAGACTTTATAGATCCAAAATGGCATTTTGAGGCTTGTGGTGTTCCCTCATATAATTTAGATCTCTTTTCCATGGGAAAGGAAAGACTAAAAGCTCTTTTTTATACCAAAGCTAAAGAATCGCAAATAATTGTAGTTGAAGGGGTAATGGGGTTATTTGATGGTGCCTTTTCTACTTTTAAAATAGCCAAACTTCTTCGGCTTCCCATTCTTTTAGTAATAAATGCCTTTGGAGTAGGAGAAAGCCTAAAATATCTTCTTAAAGGATTTTCTGAGGCAATTAAGCGAGCAGGGCTTCCTTTCTTCATCTTTTTAAATAAAGTTTCTTCTGAAGGCCATTTGCTACGCTTAGAGAAGACTTTAAAGCCTTACAAAATATTTGGTTATCTTCTAAGGAACAAAGAATTTGAGCTTCCATCACGCCATTTAGGGCTATATTTGCCAGAAGATTTAAAAATTGCTCAACAAATTATAGAAAAGTTGTCTTTTGAGTTAGAAAAAAATGTAGATTTCAGTCTCCTTAAAGAGTTAGAGATTGAGGAAAACTCTTCTCCTTTCATGCCTACATTTTTACCCTCTATACCATATAAAGCTATTGCCCTTGCTTATGATTCCGCCTTTAATTTTTATTATCCACACCTTTTAGAAGAGCTCTCTAAAAAGACAAAAATATATTATTTTAGTCCCTTGAAAGATGAAGTTATACCAGATGCTGCTGAAGCAGTATATATAGGAGGAGGCTATCCAGAGCTCTTTGCTGAAAAGTTGTCTCAAAATAAAAGAACTATAAAGGCAATAAAAAAATGGGTAAAGGAGGGAAGGCCTCTTTATGCTGAATGCGGTGGCTTAGTTTTTCTATCAAGAGCCCTTACTTGGGAAAATATAACTTACAAGCTTACAAATATCTTTCCCTTTGAAATGGAAAAAAAAGGGCTTTCCT
>JBKBMM010000101.1:0-3724 GCA_046295835.1 Caldimicrobium sp. | reverse complement strand
AGTCATTAAACACTATAGTAGGTGTTTTCAACAAGAGAGGAAAGGGGCTCATGGATACTATGGCTAGGATTACAGTCAGGGGTATGCCAGGACAACAGAGAACCCTCATTTTATTAGACGGACTTACTCTCAATGATGCCTATTCTGGTGGGGTACGTTGGGGTGGTTTTTCTCCTGAAGATATCGAAAAGATTGAAGTTGCAAGAGGGCCATATTCAAGTCTCTATGGTGGATATGCCATGGGTGGGGTAGTAAATTTGATGACGAAATTGCCTGATAGAAGAGAGATTATTTTAAAAACGGGTTACGGTTCAAGTTGGGATAGAGGTAAAGCCATGGATGATTTAAGAAAATTTTATTTTTCCTATGGGGATAAATTTAGAGACAAAGTTAGTTTCTTTTTAAGCTTTGGACATAAAGCTACAAATGGTTACCCTTCAGATTTCAATGTCCAAAGCAAATTGCCACCCCAAGGGATAACAGGTTGGAGCTATACTTCTTATCCGAATGGCACTATTGCATATTTAATAGGAGATAGAGGAGATAATAGGTGGTGGGATGATAATATTACCTTTAAGTTGGGATATGAATTTTCAAAGAATTCAAAAATTGATTTTACTTTAATAAGAGTTAGGTATGAGTACAACTACGACGATCCTCACACTTATTTGAGAAATGCTACTTCAGGAGGGGAAGTTTGGTCTTATTCTGGGGTTGGTGAAGCATCTTTTCTTTCTGGGGGAGGAGGAAGAGTACAAAATATTTATCGGTTGAATTATGAAAATGAGTTTGGGAAAACAAAGACAAAAGTTTTATTTGGAATAGTTGATACAGAAAAATCTTGGTATGTTACGCCCCAACGCAACGCCACACGTTTGGGAGGTCCTGGCACGGTTTCTGAACAACCTTCAAGGAGTTACTCTTTGGATATCCAATTAACTTTACCCCTTTTTGAGAGGCATCTAGTGACTGTCGGGGGAGCTTTTAGACATAGCTGGGCTGATATACGAGAATTTAATGCTACAAATTGGAAGGATGAAAAATCTAAGACAAATCTTACCTATCAATCCAAAGGAAAAGATAATACTTTTGCCCTATTTGTTCAAGATGAAATTCAGATTTTTGAAAATTTTATAGCCTATTTTGGATTTAGGGCTGATTGGTGGAAAACTTATGATGGTTATACCAATCAAATAGGTACTATTGGGTATCCAAAGAAATATGACTCAAGGGACACCTTTTCTTTTAATCCTAAGACCTCTTTTGTTTATAAACCCTTTGAAAAAACAGTACTTAGAGCATCTATAGGCAAAGCCTTTAGACCCCCTACTGTTTACGAACTTTATAGAACCTGGACAACTTCAAGGGGGATTACTTATGCAGGTAATCCCACTTTAAAGCCTGAAAGAAGTATTTCTTGGGATTTTGGTATAGACCAAGAATTGTGGAAAGGTGCAAAATTTAAGGCTACATATTACGAAAATTATATAAAAGATCTGATTTATACAAAAACAGTTAATGCTACTTATAGAGAAAAAATTAATGCTGGTAAGGCCATAAGTAAAGGAATAGAATGTGAAGTAGAGCAGAATTTAATTCCGGGGTTTAAACTTTTTGCGAATTTTACCTATACCAATGCAAAGATAAAGAAAAATGAAGCTAAACCTGAAAGCGAAGGTAAACGATTAACTGATATACCTGAAAAAATGTTTAATCTTGGGTTAGTGGTAAAAAAAGGTTCCTTTACAGCATCAATAACTGGACGATATGTGGGCAAGCAATATAATGATGATGAAAATAGAGATACGGTGAATAAGGTCTATGGTTCCTATGATCCTTATTTTGTAACTGATGTTAAAGTCTCGTACAATATTAAGGAAAAGGTAACTCTCTCTATATCTATAGATAACCTTTTTGACAGAGAGTATTATAGCTATTATAAAGCACCGGGTAGGTCATGGTTTGGAGAGCTTACCTTAAGATTTTAATAATTTGTGTAATATTATATTGGACTTGTACAGGTCATGCTGGAACTATTGTTATAACTGATAAACTTGGAAGAGCTGTAACGGTTAAGGTTCCTGTAAAGAGGGCTGTTGATCTTATTATGTATGAGTTAGTCCCAGCCTTGGATATTTGGGGAGAAGTGATAGGTGTATCTCGATGGGCAGAGGAAAACTGTGGAGTTTACAAAGCTATTGTTTATAAAAAGCCCTCATTAAAAAAAAGAGGTGTTGGCGCAGCTTCTGATTTAAATTTTGAAGAACTTATATCTCTAAATCCTGATGTGATTATAACTTGGAGTTTCAATCGAGCTACTGTAAGTTTTTTAGAAAAAAAGAGATTTAAAGTTATTGCAGTTTGGCCAGAGAGTTTAGAAGAGCTTTATGAAGTTATGAGAATGTATGGGAAGCTTTTTGGTAAAGAAAAAAGGGTTGAGTTTGTGATTGGAGAGATGGATAAATTATTTAAATTAATTCAAGAAAGAGTTAAGAAAATCCCTCATAATCAGGTTAAAAAGGTTTTACATCTTGGTGGTACTCCAAATAGGGTATCTGCAGCCCAAACAGTAATAAATAACATTATAAAAATTATTGGAGGTACTAATCCAGCAGAGGCTATAAATCAGCGTTATATAGATGTATCGGCTGAAAAAATAGTTAGTTGGAACCCTGATGTAATTTTTATTTGGGGATCTGCCCGATACGACGAAGCTACTCTTTACAATAATTCGCAATTAAGGTCTGTAAAGGCAGTAAAGGAAAGGAAAGTTTATAAACTTCCTCGTTGGTCCACTTGGTCTCCACGTCTTGCTATTATTGCTCTCTATATGGCAATGAAAGTATATCCAGAAATATTTAACGATCTCAGTTTTGAGAAAGTAGCAGATGAATTTTACAAAAAGGTATTTAATGTATCCTTTAGAGAGGTAGTGAATTTTGAAGGATATTAAGAAAATTTTAATTTATTTTTCACCCTTTATAATGGCATGGATAGCTCTTTTTTTTGGTGCCTACAATGTGCCTCCTATTATGGTTTTGAAAATACTTTTAAGTGCGATTGGAATTGATTTTAACCTTGGGGATATACAAGAGAAGGCGATAATTCTTGATATAAGACTTCCAAGAGTAATTCTTGCTGGATTAGTAGGGGCTGCTCTTGCTTCTTCAGGTGTAGCTTTACAAGGACTGTTTCATAATCCTCTTGTAGATCCATATATACTTGGGATTTCAGCAGGAGCAGCTTTTGGTTGTGCTATTACCATAGGGTATTTAAGTTTTCTACCTCTTCAACTCACTGCCTTTATATTTTCCCTCATTGCTGTAACTCTGGCTTACAGCATAGCAAGTCTTCAGGATGAAAGTTCACGTCTACCCTTGGTTCTCTCTGGGGTAATAGTATCAGCCTTTTTTACCGCTATGGTTTCATTAGTAAAGTTTTTAGTGGATCCTCATAAGTTGCAAAGTATAGTTTATTGGTTAATGGGTAGTTTCAGTCTTGCAGATTGGAGATCTGTTAAAATAGCCTCCATAGGGATCTCTTTAGGAGTTTTACCAATTTATCTCATGAGATGGAAATTAAATGTAATAAGCATGGGAGAAGAAGAGGCAAAGAGTTTGGGAATAAATACTAAAATGCAACGTTTACTTATTATTAGCTTTGCCAGTCTATCTGTAGCAGTTGCTACATCTTTATGCGGGATTATTGGCTGGGTTGGTCTTAT
>JBKBMM010000100.1:0-3754 GCA_046295835.1 Caldimicrobium sp. | reverse complement strand
TGATATTCTAATGAATTTTCCGCAGATTAAGACTATACTTATAGAAGGGGCAGATAGAGTACTTATGGGAGATTCTCCACTCTATCCCAGATTTTCCTATAATCATGCCCATTTGTTATTACTTAAACACTATAAACTTTCTGATGATATAGCCTTTCGCTTTAGTGACAGAGGTTGGTCTGAATATCCCTTGACAGCAGAAAAATATGTAAAATGGATAAAAGATCTAACTTTAATAGAAAGGGAGGGTAGAAATCTCTATTTGGGGTTATTTATGGATTATGAAACCTTTGGTGAACACCAATGGAAAGAAACAGGGATCTTTGAGTTTTTTAAAAGGGTAATTGAGCTACTCTTAGAGGAAAAAGAGATAGCCTTTCTTTTTCCTTCAGAGGTTTATTCAACGCTAAATTATACCCCCAAGGGAATTTCTGTGCCAAATCCAACCTCTTGGGCAGATACAGAAAGGGATTTATCTGCCTGGCTTTCTAATCCTTTACAATGGAATGCCATGAAAACAGTTTTTGAATTTTTAAAAAAAGCTAAAAAGAAAGGTGAACCTGAGATAATAGCTCTCTTAAAAAAGCTTACCACCTCTGATCATTTTTATTATATGTGTATTAAGTATTTTCAAGATGGTGATGTACATAAGTATTTTTCTCCCTATGATTTACCCGAAAATGCTTATAGGTATTTTATGAATATTTTAACAGATCTTCAAGAAAAATTGGAGGATTAGGTATGGAATTTAAGAAGTTTTTTGTATATCCGCGCTTTCCAGAGAGTTTGGAAAAGTTAGTTACTATATCTTATAATCTTTGGTTTACTTGGGATTTTGGGGCTCTTTCTCTTTTTTATAAAATGGATGCAGAAACTTTTAGGAAGGTAAAGCATAATCCTATTAAGTTTATTCATATTTTACCCAAAGAGAAAATTGAAGCCTTAGCTAAGGATAAGAGATTTCTTTCGGAACTTCAAGAAATTTGGGAGCGATTTGAAAACTATCAAAAAAAGATTCATCCCATTGTAAAAGAAGCAGGTTTATCTGGAGAAGATGTTATAGCTTATTTTTCTACTGAATTTGCCTTGCATGAGGCACTTCCCATTTATGCAGGTGGTTTGGGGGTGCTAGCTGGTGATATCCTAATGGGAGCCTCAGATTTAGATGTTCCCCTTATTGGTATTAGCCTACTTTATAACAAAGGATACTTTAAACAAGCTTTAGATCCTACAGGACTACAAAAAGAGGAAGAGGAAAAATATGATAAATTTTTAAATATATTGAGGGAGGTTAAAACTGAGGAGGGAAAACCTCTTATAGTAGAGATTAAAATTTTAGATGAGATAGTTAAAATTAAAGTTTGGAAGGTAGAGGTTGGAAAAAGGATTTGTCTTTTCCTTGATACAGACATACCTGAAAACTCTCCCAATGTCCGAGCTTTATTAGATTATCTATATCCAGCGGATCCAGAAGTAAGATTGAAGCAAGAAATTATTTTAGGAATGGGAGGCTATGAAGTTTTGAAAAAAATGGGAATTGAACCTAAGATTTATCATTTAAATGAAGGACATTCAGCCTTTGTAATACTTTCAAGACTTAAAGATTTAATTTTAGAAAAGGGGCTTTCTTACGAAGAGGCAAAACTCTATATACAAGAGACAACTTTATTTACCACGCATACTCCTCTAATTGCTGGAAATGAACATTTTGAGACAAAAATGGTAGAAAAATATTTAGGACCTGAGATCTCCTCTCTCGGTTTAACCTTAGATCAGCTAATAAATTGTGGTTGCCTCTCTGGAGACAAAACCCTTTTTTGGTTGCCTGTTATGGCAATTAAATTTTCCCGTTATGTAAATGCGGTCTCCAAACTTCATCAAGATACTACCAAAAAAATGTGGCAACCCCTTTTTGAAAATTGGCTATTAGAAGAAGTGCCTATTGATTATGTTACTAATGGGGTACACTGGAGATGGCTTTCTGAACCTTTTAATGATCTCCTTAGCAAGTATGTAGATCCTGATTTTAGATTCCTCGGTCCTGATGATCCTGCCTGGGAAGAAATTTTAAATATTCCCGATGAAGAAATCTGGGAAGCCCACAAAAAAAATAAACAAAAATTAATCAACCTTTTAAATAAGTATTTAGAAGAAGAGTTAATGAAAAGTGAATATTCCAAAGTTTCCAGAAAGTGGAATTTCCCTTTAAAGAGATTTACTCTTATTGTGGGTTGTGCCAGAAGAGTTACTGGGTATAAAAGGAATAACTTGCTTTTATTTGATAAAGAAAGATTATTAAAAATTTTGCAAGACAATGAAAGACCCATACTATTTGTCTTTGCTGGAAAGGCTCATCCTAAGGATTTACAAGGAAAAAAAATGATTCAAGAACTTATTGAATTTAGACATAAATATCAATTAGAAGATAGATTTATATTTTTAGAAAATTATGATTTACATACCGCAAGATATATTATTTGGGGATCAGATGTATGGCTAAATACCCCTTATAGACCTATGGAAGCAAGTGGCACTTCAGGAATGAAGGCAGGTCTAAACGGAGTTTTAAACCTTAGTGTGTTAGATGGCTGGTGGGTTGAAGGATACGATGGAACTAATGGTTGGGCAGTATATCCTAAAGAAGGGCTTCCCCCTTACAACTACTTTGAAGCTAATCAAATTTATTCCCTTCTTGAGGGTGAGATCAAAGAACTTTTTTATCAAAGAGATGAAGAAGGCATACCAAGAGAATGGGTAAGACGAATGAAAAGAGCATTATATAAAACTTGTAAATATTTTTCTATAAACAGGGTATTGCTTGAATATTTTCAAAAATTTTATTTGCCAATTTTTAAAAATGAAAAAGCGCTTTCTGAAGAAAACTTCTCTCTATTAAAAAAAATAGATGAAGAAAGAAAACTTATTCTAGATAATTGGAATACATTAAAAATCCTTAGTTTTAATACCAATTTAGTAAGCGAAGCTATCTGGGAAGATACTGAAATTAATATATCTGTTGAAGTTGAATTAGGAAACCTTCCTCCAGAGTTGATTAAAGTGGAATTAGTTTGTATAAGAGAGACGGGATTTGAAGAAGAAAATAGACAGGAGGAGGTAAATTTTATTCCTTTGGAAGTAGAAAGGATAGAAAACAGTAAGGCTTTTTATACTTTGAAATATCATCTCTATGGACATGGTTTGAGAAAATTAGGAGTTAGGATAGTTCCAGCAAATGAGATTTTAAGGAGGGCTTATCCTGAGCTAATTAAATGGTATTAAGCTTTACTAAAATCTTTATTTCTCCCTTGTCTAAACATAAAATTGGCTTATATTATAATAAATATTTCTCTTAGGAGTCATCTATGGATTATGTGGTTTATATCTTCTTAGGCATTGCCACTTTAGCACTAATTATTTTGTTTGTCCTTGCCATAAAAATTTCACAACTGGTCAATAGGCTGAATAATAACTTGATTTTATTGCCCTCTCTCATTGAGGAGCTCAAATTTACTACTGGTAAAATTCAAGATAATTTGGAAATTTCCAAAACTACCCTTAACAATTTAAATAACCTTATAACGGAGCTCAAGGTGCTTCCAGGTATTATAGAAGAGGTAGGGCATAGTATTAAAGATTTAGAGTCCTTTCTTAAAGGACAAGTGGAAATAGTAAAAGATGATCTACACTTTGTTTTTGAAGATCTTAGAGATATTTTGAGGGACACCAAAAATATTTCTCTTGAGGTTAAGACAAG
>JBKBMM010000099.1:0-3801 GCA_046295835.1 Caldimicrobium sp. | reverse complement strand
ATAAAAGGAATTTTTTTTCTATGACCTTTTTCTGCAAGTTCTTTTTGCGCATAAATTAAGGGGTAGCCTTTTTCTAAGGTAAAATAAAGGGCATTTAAAAGGGTCTCCTCTGGTACCTCTTTGGCACCTCCCTCTACCATAATGAGAGAATCCTTTGAGACGGCAACAATTAACTCAAGCTGTGCCCTTTGTCTTTCTTCATAAGTGGGATAAAGAATAAAATGATTATCCACCAAAGCAACCCTTACGCCCGCTATAGGAGTCTCAAAAGGTACTGAAGAAAGAGCTAATGCAGAAGAGGCCCCAATTATAGCTAAAACATCTGGATCATACTTTTCATCCGCAGAAAGGGTTAAAGCTGTAACTACTACTTCATAAGGATATCCCTCTGGAAAAAGAGGTCTAATGGAGCGATCAATCACACGAGAAACAAGAATTTCTCGGTCTGTGGGTTTCCCTTCTCTTTTAATAAATCCTCCAGGAATCTTCCCCCAGGCTGAACTTTGTTCTCTATAATCTACTGAAAGAGGTAAAAAATCAACCCCTTCTATAGGTTTGTCTCCTTGACAAATAGTTACCAATACAGAAGTGCCTCCCTGTGTTACAACTACAGATGCATCAGCAAATTTAGCATAATTTCCTGTTTGAATAACTATAGAATCTCTACCCTCAAGACTTACTTCTACTCTTTCCATAATCACCTCTCAGGATTATAATATTTTTAAAAAATAAATTTAGAGGTTGTAGAATTTTTTTCAAGCCCGTTAAAATTAATTATAATCCAAAATATTTGAATTTAAAAACAACAAAGGATTACACATTTGAGACTTAAGGAGGTTTTATGAAAAATTTATTAGAAATAAAAAATTTGTGGGTAGAGGTAGAGGGAAGAGAAGTTCTAAAAGGTATAAATTTAACCCTTCCTAAAGGAGAGACTCACATAATTTTTGGAAGAAATGGTTCTGGGAAGACCACCCTTCTTATGAGTATAATGGGATTTCCTACTTATAAAGTTAAGCATGGACAAATAATATATAAAGGAGAAGAAATAACTTATCTCCCACCATATGAGAGGGCTAAGCGAGGCATTGGTCTTATGTTTCAGAGGCCTCCTACTATTAAGGGGGTCAAACTTCGTGAGCTTTTGAAACTTTGTGCCAAAGTAAATGGAGTGAAGATAGAGGAGCTTGCCAGGGCTTTTCATTTTGAAGACTTTTTAGAAAGAGAAGTGAATAAAGGTTTTTCAGGGGGTGAAATTAAAAAAAGTGAACTTCTACAACTATTCATGCAAGATCCTGATTTAGTACTCTTAGATGAGCCAGAGTCAGGGGTTGATTTGGAAAATATACATCTTATTGGGGAGATGATTAAAAGGCTTCTACAAAAAGAAACTCATTATCCCAGAAATAAAAGCGGACTCATAATTACTCATACAGGCTTTATCCTTAAGTATGTTACTGCAGATAAGGGCTATGTAATTATGGATGGCGAGATTTATTGTCAGGGAAATCCTATGGAAATTTTTGAGGGCATTCAAAAATATGGGTATGAGGGATGTCAGAAGTGTTTAAAAAGATTGGAAGCTTAGATGAAGGAGGATAAAATGTCTAATGAGGTTGATCCTAAACAATTTAAATCCGCTAAAGTAGCAAAAAGTTTAGAAGATCTTTCATCTCTTTCTCCTGAGGAGAGAGAAAGATTAAAATTACTTGGTTTAGATGAAAGTATTCCCCATGAGGGAGAATATTTACAAGTGGATGCTAAGCCAGTTTTATGCAGAAAAAAGGTTGAGGGGCTTGAAATATTGCCTATTACTGAGGCAAGGCAAAAAATTAATGACTTTGATAATTATTACTGGAAGGCTCTTTCACCAGAAAAAGATGCCTTTACCAAAGCTACTGCAGAGGATTTAGATGATGGATACTTTATAAGAGTAATGCCTGGCTATAAGCTAACCTATCCTGTGCAGACCTGTTTGTATATTAGAACCGACCAAATTGCCCAGAAAGTACATAACATTGTAATTGTGGAAGAAGGGGCAGAACTCAATCTTTTGACCTCTTGCTCTGTACACCCTCATTTAGGATCAGCCTTACATATTGGAGTTTCAGAATTTTATGTTAAAAAAAGGGGAAAATTAACCTTCACTATGCTACATATGTGGGGTGAAAACATTGCTGTGCGTCCAAGAACAGGTGTTTTGGTTGAGGAAGAGGGAATTTATATTTCCACCTATGTAAGTCTTTTTCCTGTAAAGAGTATTCAGAGCGCTCCCATATGTAGGCTTTTAGGAAAAGGTGCCAAGGCATCTTTTATAAGTATAATTGTAAATCATCCAAACTCCCATATGGATATAGGAGGTGAAGTCCATTTAGAGGCAGAAGGCTCAAGTACAGAAATTATTTCCAGAAATGTGGTCTATGGAGGAACTAATATAGCAAGAGGGCGTGTTATAGCTAAGGCTCCTAAAGTGAAAGGCCATCTTGAGTGCCAGGGCCTTATGCTCAGTGATGAAGGCTATATGCAGGCAATTCCCGAATTACATAGCCAATTTTCAGAAGTTGAGCTAACCCATGAGGCAGCAGTTGGAAAAATTGCCCGAGAAGAAGTTGAATATCTTATGGCAAGAGGACTTTCTGAAGAAGAGGCAACCTCCCTTATTGTAAAAGGTTTCCTTTCTGTAAAAATTGAGGGGATTTCAAAGGAACTTCAAAAACAAATTGACAAAACTCTTGAGCTTGCTAAATTAGGTTTCTAATGAAAGCAAATTCCTGGCTAAAAAAAATCACTCCCTATCCCCCTGGCAAAACCTTAGAAGAAATTAAAAGAGAATTGGGTTTAAAAGAGCCTATCTACAAATTAAATTCTAATGAGAATCCCCTTGGTCCATCCCCTAAAGTAATAAAAGCCTTAGAAGAGGCACTAAAAAATATTCATCTCTACCCAGAAGCTAATTATTCCACCCTTAGAGAAGCTTTAGCCCAAAAATGGAACCTCTCTCCAGAAAATATCATCCTTGGTAATGGCTCAAATGAAGTCTTGGAATTGCTTTTTAAAGCCTATCTAAATAGAAAGTGTGAAATAATCTTTAGCTCTCCTTCTTTTCTTATGTATAAAACCTTTGCTGAAATTTATGGAATTAAATATAAGAAAATTCCACTTACCAAGGATTTAAAGCACAATCTCAAAAAAATAAAAAATTCCCTTACATCAAAAACAAAGGCTATTTTTTTAGATCATCCCCATAATCCTACAGGACAGTGCCTCACCAGAGAGGAGTGGGAAGCCTTTTTTCAGGAACTTCCTTCAGAAATTTTAGTTGTTATAGATGAAGCCTATGGTGAATTTATAGATGATCCCAGGTATCCCTTGGGAATTGAGTTTCTTAAAAAAGGTTATAACCTTTTAATAACCAGAACTTTTTCAAAAGCCTTAGGTTTAGCAGGTCTGAGATTAGGCTATGGCATTTCTAAGAAAGAGATTATAGAAAACTTAAATAAAGTGCGCCAACCTTTTAATATCAATATCTTAGCAGTTATAGGAGGTTTAGCTGCCTTAAAAGATCTTGACTATCAAAATAAAAGTCGCACCTTAGTCATCGAGGGAAGAAAATTCCTCTTTGAAGCCTTAACCAATCTTGGTTTTAAAGTGTATCCCTCTCAAGCTAACTTTATCATGGTTGATTTTCATAATTATGCTAATATAATTTATAATAACTTAATTAAGCATGGAATATTTATAAGACCCCTTATGGCCTACGGTTTCCCCACCTCTTTTAGAATTACCATCGGCACAAGAGAC
>JBKBMM010000098.1:0-3803 GCA_046295835.1 Caldimicrobium sp. | reverse complement strand
TCTGAGTGGAAAAGACATCAGCTAAACCTCTAAAATACACCTTTGACTCACTATCTAAATATGGCCTCAAGGGAGTAATTATAAATTCAAGAATTTTATCTGAAAAAACATAAACAAAAACGGCAGCAACCATCCATCCTATAAAAGCCTTTATTAGACAACTTCTTAATTCTAAGAGGTGTTCAATGAAGGTTTGTTTTTTTTCAAGATCTTTATTTTGCATCAAGAAGTCTTTCAAAGCTTAGGGCAATAGACTCTGGATCTAAGCCTGCCTTTTTGAAGAGATCCTCAGGTTTACCAGAAGAGGATGGGCTTTTATGTCCTAATATTTTAAGGCTAACTTGAATATTATTTAGGGCATAAAAGGCAGCGATTTTGGCACCTAAACCAGTTTCTACATAATGGTCTTCTATCACTAAAATATACTTTTGCTTAGCAGCTTCTAACAAATCTTCTTCAGGGAAGGGTCTAATAGAAGCAACATTTAACAAACTAACCATGATATTTTTCTCTTTTAAAAGTTCCCAGGCTTTAAGTGCATATGGCATAAGATTTCCATAACTTATTATTACACCTTGTGTTCCTTTTCTTATCCAATCAGCTTTACCTGGCAAAAATTGATAATTTTCATCGAAAAAAGGGGTTCCATCTTCTTTGGTAATTATAGGAAGGGCAGATCTACCCATGCCAACAAAGATATTGCCAGGTCTTTGGGAAATAGTTTTAATAATATGGTATGTTTGATTGGCATCTGCAGGAAGGTATATTTCAAAGGATGGCAAATTTAATAACAGACCTAAATAATCAATACATTGATGTGTGGGACCATCTTCACCAACATCAGCTCCTAAATGAGTACATACAACCTTTAAGGCACTTTTATTGAGGTCATTAATTCTTAATTGATTATAAACTTCATCTATACCAAAAACCCCAAAGGTTGAAAAAAACACTAAAAATCCTTCCTTGGAGAGAGCTCCAGCGCAAGTTGCAGTATGATGCTCTTGAATACCTGATTCAAAAAAAGCCAAAGGAGAATGTTTTTTAAAATCTGTCATCTTAACAGATCCCTCTAAATCACAAGTAAAGCCAAGTATCTTAGGAGGAGCATCTGGCAAATTATTCTTTTCAGCTAAATCTAAAAGTGCCTTTCCATAAGCTGATCTGCAGTCTATTTTTTTATCTGGGGAATAGGGTGTTTGTGAAATAGTTTCGATTTTTACAGGTACAGGATCATGAGGTTGATGAGGAAAGGAAACGGCATAGTTTTTTCTTTTTTCCTTTAGATAGTCTAATTCATCGGGATCAAAACCTAATTCTTGAAGAGCTTTTTTTGCTAAATCTTCAGGTAATGGGGAACCATGCCATTTAGGATCATTTTCCATAAAGGAAATACCTTTACCCATAATAGTATGAGCCAAAATGGCAGTTGGTTTTGAAGGATCTTTAACTTCACCTTTTATTGCCATTTTCAAGGCTTGGAAAATTTCCTGAAAATTGTGGCCATCTATTTCTATTAAGTTCCAAGAGGTAGCGATAATTTCTTCTTTAATATTTTGTGGCATAACTTTACTAATATCTCCGCCAATTTGAAGTTTGTTATAATCAATTAAGGTAATAAGATTATTTAAACCAAATTTAACAGCCCAGCGCCTTGCTTCTATAACTTGACCCTTTTGTTGCTCTCCATCTCCCATTAAGCAAAAAACTTTAGAGGAAAGTTTTTTTAATTTTAGTGCCATAGCCATACCACAGGCAGCAGACAAACCTTGACCTAAATTTCCTGTGTTCCATTCAACTCCTGGCACAGCTTGTTCCACATGGCCAGAAAAGGCAGAGCCTGCTCTTCTAAATTCCATAAGAAAGGTTTCCTCAGGAAAAAAGCCAAATTCACTTAGTACACTATATACCCCTGGACTTATATGACCATGACTAATAACTACTCTATCTCTATGGGGAGATCTTGGGTCCTTAGGATCAACCTTTGCTATCCCATAGACAACCAAAAGAAGAGATAGTGAGGAAAGGGAGCCTCCTGGATGGCCGCTTTTAGCTAAAGTGGTAGATAAAATTATCCTTTTAGCACATCTTTTAAAGGCTTTTTCTAAGTATTGTAGCTCCCAGTCTGTTAAAACTTCTCTTTCAAGATCAAGTCTAATCACCTTGATACTCTCCTTAGAATAAGGATTTGACTGGGGATTTTAATCCTATAAAGAGAAAAATCAAGTACTTTTCTTTTCTCTTTTCATAGCAATAAGTCCTGTTCTTACTATTTCTTTGATACCCATGGGGCGGAGAAGTTCAATCACAGCCTCTAATTTATTTTGATCACCCGTAACTTCAATCACATAGCTTCTTGGGGTTACATCAACAATCTTTAATCTGAAAATTTCACAAATTCTATAGATTTCTTCTCTGTTCTCTTTCTCAGCTCTTACTTTTATTAAAGCCATTTCCCTTTCTACATAGTCTCCCTCTTCAGTGACATCAACAACTTTGTATACATCAATTAGTCTTCTCAATTGTTTGATGATCTGTTCAATAATTTGATCATCACCTCGGGTTACAAGAGTGAGATGAGAAAGAGTTGGGTCAAGGGTTTCAGCTACACACAAGCTATCAATATTAAAGCCCCTACCACTGAAGAGACCTGCTATACGGGCAAGGGCTCCAGGTGTATTCTCTACCAAAACGGATAATGTGCACTTTCTTTCGCTCATTCTATAACCTCCTACACTAAAATCATCTCAGTAGTAGCTTTTCCTGCTGGGACCATGGGGAAAACACCTTCTTCTGGTGCAATAATCACATCCAAAATGACGAGTTTATCCAAAGAAAGGACCTTCTTAAGAGTTTCTTCTACTTCTTGCGGTTTGGTTATTCGTATACCAACTGCTCCATAAGCTTCAGCAACTTTGACAAAATCAGGCAAGGTAGCAAATTTAACTGCAGAATATCTCCTCTCATAAAAAAGTTCCTGCCATTGCCTTACCATTCCTAAATAGCCATTGTTGAGGATGATAATCTTTATAGGCAATCTTTGATCCATAGCTGTAGCTAATTCTTGAATATTCATTTGAATTGAGCCATCTCCAGCGATATCAATAACTAATTTGTTGGGATTACCCATTTGAGCACCTATTGAGGCAGGAAATCCAAATCCCATAGTGCCTAATCCACCAGATGTAATAAGTGTACGAGGATATTTGAATTTATAAAATTGAGCAGCCCACATTTGATTTTGTCCAACCTCTGTACAAATTATAGCTTCTCCTTTAGTTAATTCGTATAACTTTTCAATCACATATTGAGGCTTAATATAGTTAGGGTCTTCTTTATAAGTTAAGGGATATCTTCTTCTCCAAATATTAATTTGTTCCCACCATTCCTTGAATTTTTCTTTCCAATATTTTTTGGGTTTCCCAGCTTCTTTTATAATCTCAAGAAGTCTTTCTAAGGTTCTTTTACAATCACCAACAATAGGTACATCTACTTTGACATTCTTTTGAATAGAAGTGGGATCAATATCTATATGAATTATTTTGGCTTTTGGGGCAAAGGCATCAACCTTACCAGTAACTCTGTCATCAAAACGGGCACCTACTGCCAATAACACATCACAATTTGCAACTGCCATGTTAGCATAGTAGGTTCCATGCATACCGAGCATTCCCAAAGACTGATCATGATCTCCTGGAAAGCTCCCTAATCCCATAAGGGTCATAGTAACTGGAAGATTTAATTTTTCTGCAAGTTCTTTTATGCCTTGACCTGATGAATTAACATAATCTAAATTCGTTGCT
>JBKBMM010000097.1:0-3817 GCA_046295835.1 Caldimicrobium sp. | reverse complement strand
GAAAACCCTATTGAATTGATGGATTTTCTCCATCTTTCTCAAATAATTGATATTATAGCTGAAATTTCCTCATGTATGGAGAATGTAGCAGACCTTATGAGAACTATGCTTGCCAAATAAAAAGGTATAATAGCATAACTTTAGAAAAGTATTAATATATAATTTAGAGAGAAGCGGTATGGAAGCAAAGAAAATTTTAATAATAGAAGATAATAAAGAGATCGCTGAGATCTTCTACAAAGCTTTAATAGAAAGTGGTTTTCAAGTAGAAGTACGCCATAGTTTTGCCCAGGCCTTCACTGCCTTTTCCATGGGCTTCACCTATGATTTAATTCTCTTAGATCTCATTTTGCCTGATGGAGATGGTATGGAAATTCTTAAATATCTGAGACAAAGTCAAAAATATAGGAATATTCCTGTAGTTATAGTCTCTGCTAAAGGGCAAGAACTTGATAGAATCCTTGGCTTAGAATTAGGTGCCGATGATTATATTGTTAAACCCTTTAGTCTTAGAGAAGTTATCTTAAGAATAAAAAAACTTCTTGATAAAGGGAGAGAAACTTACTCTGAAATTATTCATATTGGGCCTTTTCTCTTAGATAAAAGTAAAAAGGCTATCTATGTAGAAAATAAACTTCTAAATCTTACCGCAACAGAATATAAAATTTTAAGCCTTTTTATTGAAAATCCACACAGAGTCTTCTCAAGAGATGAGTTATTAGATATTATTTGGGGCAATGAAAAAGAATATTACTCCCGTGTTCTTGATGCTTATATCTGTAGATTGAGAAGTAAATTAGGAAAATATGAAAACTATCTTCAGACTGTACGAGGCTTAGGCTACAGACTTGTAAGCGATTAAATAAATTAATTAATATGCAAGAATTCCTCTTTTTTTTCTTTCTCCTCGCTTTTTGTTTAATCAGTCTTACTATTTATCTATACTATAAAACTCACCAAATAAAGAGAACCCTTAAAAAAGCCCTTCAAGAGAAGGAGCTTTATCATACTCTTTTTCAAAAACTGCCCTTTGAGGTAATTCTCCTAAAAAATAACTCTATTATAGAAATTAATCAAAAGGCATTAGAAAATTTGGGAACCTATTTTAATCTTTCTGATTTGAAAGAGAGGTTTAAAAATAAAGGTAAATATTACGAAATTTTAGAGATACCCCTTCCTAATGCGTATAAAATATTAGTTTTAATAGATATTACTGAGAAGGAAGGTATGAAGGAGGCCTATCAAATTGCCTTAAGTTATCTTTCTCATGAGCTTAAAACTCCCCTTGCTGTTGCCTCAAGTTACCTTGAAAGATTAGAACCACATTTCCAGAAGGCAGAAGTTAGTGTAGAGGCTAAGGAAAATTTTGAAAAAGTTCTTTCAGCCTTCAATAGTCTGAAAAAACTTTTAAAGAAACTTTTCTCAAGTATCGAATATTTAGCTAAAGACATAAAAATACCACAGGAGCCTTTTAAATTAAAAGAGGCCATAGAGGAGGCTATTTTATGGGTAACCCCCTTAGCTGAAGATAAAAAAGTCCTTATAGACTACCAGATAAAAGATGATATCACCCTATATGGTTCCCTTGACCTTTTTATTCAAGCCCTTTTCAATTTAATTGAAAACGCTGTTAAATATTCCCCTCCTGGAGAAAAGGTTATAATTAAAGGTCAATTTCTAACTGCTAATATGCTTCTTCTTTCTATAAGAGACTTTGGTCCAGGGGTATCACCTGAGAAAATAGCCTTCCTGGGAAAACCCTTCTTTAAATTATCAGAAGGAGAAGGAATGGGACTTGGTCTTTTCATAGCAAAGAGAATAATTGAGGCCCATAAAGGAGAAATAAAATTCAACCTTCCCCCAGAGGGTGGTTTAGAAATAAATATAAAACTACCTCTGAAAGATCCTAACACTATACTAAGATGAGAGAAATGGCTAACTAAACTTATTGAAACTTGAAAGAATTATAGTACAGTCTAAGTGTATACTACTGGTATGCTTTATGCTGGTATAGATGTGGGAAAAAAAATTTGTAAGATGGCAATTATAGGAGAGGAACTGATTTATATTGGAGATTATGACAAGAACAAACTTAAAGGTGTTTTTGCTGTGGGAATAGATGCTCCATTATCTCTTCCTTCCAAAGGCACACTTAGAGAATGTGAAAAAAAGCTCTTAAACTTAGGAATTAAACTATTCCCCTCTGGAGCTCTTTTTTTTAGAGAAATAGCCTTGATGGGGATGAAAATAGCAGAGGAATTGCAATCCTTAGGTATACAAGTATTTGAAGTGTATCCCTATGCCACACGAGTTATGAAAGGGATTGCTCCAAAGGCAAAAAAGAGATCAAAAAAGGGCTTAGAAGAGCTTAGATTAGCATTATCAGAGATAATTAAAATTCCTGCATTAACACATGATGAAATTGACGCAATTCTCTCGGCGTTGACTGTAAAAGATTTCTTGGAAGGAAGAGGATTTGTGCTAAATGGAGATGGTGCAATAATAATTCCGAAAAAACTAAATTGTATTGAGGATCTAAAGGAGATAGCTGGGATAGATTTTTATTCAACTTGACAAGCTGCTTTTTCCTCTCTAAAATAAAAAATTATGAATTTGACTGGAAAAAAAGAAACTTTAAAAAAGTTTTATCTTCCCTTTGCGTATGTGTTTTGCAAAACCAAAACTCCTCCTAATATAATTACTCTTCTTTCTCTTCTTGCTGGCACAACTTCTGCTTTAGCTTATTATTATAACAATCTTTTAACTGGGCTTACCTTTTTAATGATTTCAGGACTATTAGATCTGATAGATGGAACTGTAGCTCGCTCATTGGATAGGCCTACTAAATTTGGAGCAGTTTTTGATTGGATTTCAGATAAATGGGTTGATGGTTTAGTGCTTGGGGTAGTTGGATTTATTTATGCTGGTCCTTCCTGGGCCATCTTAGTTGTGACCCTTTCTATGCTTCATTCCTTTATTAAACCTGTAGTTTATGCTGAAATAGGTTTTGAAGATAAAGTTAATGGAAAGATTATTGACCCTTTGGAACATGTAGGTTTCTTTGGTCGTCCTGAGACACATCTTACTTTACTCTTTTTTACCCTTACAGAAAAGGCAAATTTTGAATTAGGGCTCAGTTTTGGCATAAAACTCATTACCCTCCTTACTGCCCTCTCTCTTCTTCATAGACTTTTTTATTTATATAAGCACTTTGGGAAGGTGGAAGATGAATAGACCCTATGTAATTATTGTCTCAGAAGTAACCTTGGATGGAAAATTAACTCTCTATAGAGGAGCCTCTTCAAAAGAACTTATGAGTATTATGACCCCTGAGGTATATAGATATCTACATAGTATTAGAGCACAAGTTGACGCAATAATGGTGGGCTGTGAAACAGTTAGAACAGATAACCCAAGTCTTACCGTAAGGTATGTTGAAGGTAAAAGCCCTACAAGAATTATACCCTGCTCTACAGCTAATGTTCCTTTAGATGCTAATATTTTTTCTAAAGAAGCACCAACTATTATCGTTACCACAGAAAGAGCTCCCAAGGAACGCCTTAAAAGAATTGAAGAATTAGGGGCAGAGGTTATTATAGCAGGGGAAGATCTTGTGGATTTTACTTATCTTCTTCCTCTTTTACAAAAAAGAGGCATCAAAAAACTTATGGTTGAAGGTGGTGCCTCTATAAACTGGGAATTTATTAGACTGGGTTTTGTAGACGAAATTAGACTTATACATCTACCTGTAATTGTTGGAGGAGAAAATGTTCCCACTTTAGTTGGAGGTGAGGGATTCAAAAGTTTAAAAAAGGTC
>JBKBMM010000096.1:0-3822 GCA_046295835.1 Caldimicrobium sp. | reverse complement strand
GTAATTGAGAGAATTTTCTTTAAGAAAGAGCATAGCTTAGGTTATAAAGATATTCCCCTTCAGCTATTGCCTAAGGTGTGGGAAAAAACCTATGAAAATCCTCCTAAAACCTTTAAAGATCTTGTATTAACTCCAGGTCTTGGGGCAAAGGCGCTAAGGGCTTTAACCTTAACTTCAGAATTAATTTATAATACTAAAGCTTGCAGAATTGATCCCGTACACTATAGTTTTGCCCATGGAGGTAAAGATGGTTACCCCTACAGGCTTAATGCAAAAGTTTATGAAAATACTATTTATCAATTAGAAGAAATCTTAAAAAAAGCCCAAATAGAAACATCTGAAAAGCGAAACCTCTTAAAGAGATTAGCTACACTATGGAAAGAATAAAAAAGAAAATTTTAGAAAAGAATATTTTAAAACCTATTAATTGAGTTTTTTTTGAAAAAAATTGCTAATTTTTTCCCTTGACTTTCCAAATTCATTGATATAAAAAATACGATTAAGATTTGGGAGGGGGGTAGTGAGTTTTAATACCTTTTTTGAGAAACATAAGGATATTATATCAAAGTTATGGTTAAATTCCTTTTGGGATAGATTTGGTGAAGCTGCAGCATATTTTAAGAAAGAGGTAGACCAATTTACGAATCCCTTTGCATATCACATAGAGGAATGTTTTAAAGGTATAGTTGAAGCTTTGGGAGAAGAATTTTCTTGGGAAAAAATAGATCCATACTTGGATAAACTTGCTCAAATAAGAGCAGTGCAAGAGAGAGTCTTCTCAGTAGCTGCTATGTTTTTTCTTGATTTGAAAAAAATTATTCGAGAACAATTTGGTGAAAAAATTATTAATGATTTTGGTGTAGAGGGTTTTTTAGAGCTTGAAGACAAGATTAACAGTCTTTTAATCAGATTTATAGATTTTTATCAAAGATATCGTGAAAGATTATATGAGATTAGGTTAGAGGAGTGGAAAAGAAGCCATTATTTGCTTTTAAAAAGGGCTGGATTAATTACTGAATTAGAAGAGCAAAATTTAGTTGACTATAAAAAACATTAAAAGAGGGGAGCAGGCTTATGAATCTAATTTTTAGTGTAATTGTACTTTTAATCCTTATCCTCATACCCATCATAGGGGTAAATATTTTAGGATTAAATGGTTTATTTGGGATTTTTATTCCCTATTTAGCCTTTATAATTTTCTTTTTTGGGCTCATTTACAGAATAATTAATTGGGCCCGTTCTCCACAGCCTTTTAAGATTCCCACTACTTGTGGGCAGCAAAAGAGCCTTTCCTGGATTAAACATAGTAGACTTGAATCTCCAGCTTCTACTTGGGAAGTTTATTTAAGAATGTTTTTTGAGGTATTTCTTTTTAGAAGTCTTTTCAGGAATTTAAGGGCTGATTTTGATGGAAAGAGGCTCATTTATGGATCAGCAAAATGGTTATGGCTTGGAGCTATTTTATTTCATCTCTCTTTTTTGATTATTCTTATTAGACATTTAAGATTCTTCTTAAATCCTGTTCCCTCTATTATTCAAAAAATTAGTTTTATGGATAGCTTTTTTCAACTTGGTCTTCCCCCTATTTATATAACGAACCTTTTGATTTTAGCAGGATTGGGATTTCTTTTACTTAGGAGACTCTTTGATGCTAAGGTCAATTATCTCTCTCACGCCTCTGATTATTTTCCTCTTCTTTTAATAATTGCTATTGCCATAACAGGAATCTTAATGAGATTATATGTAAAGCCTGATGTATATGCAATTAAACAGCTAACCTATGGATTGGCAACTTTTAAACCCAGTCTTCCTGAGGCTAAGCTTAGTACACTTTTCTATATACATTTATTTTTGGTATGTAGTTTAGCTGCTTATTTTCCCTTTAGTAAATTAGTTCATATGGTAGGTGTATTCTTTTCACCCACAAGAAACATGGCCAATGATAATAGAATGAGGCGTCATATAAATCCTTGGGATTATCCTGTAAAGTATACAACCTATGCTGAATGGCAGGAAAAATTTAGGGATGTTATGGAAGAGGCTGGTATCCCTATTGATGAGGAATGGGGAAAAGAGACTCTAAAGAAGGCTTAAGGGGGGAATAAGATGAGCAAGTTACCAAAACCTGATCAATTACTTCAAGGCTTAGATTTGCATAAAACACCTGAAAAGCATTGGATGGATATAAGGCCCGAATTTATTTCTGGAAGATATTGTTATGCCGTTGAGCCTCAGGTGATGGAAGATATGGGAAGGCCTAATTTAGGCAAGTGGCAGCCTACATATGAAAAGTGGCCCTTACCTGAGGATTGGAAAGAGCGCATTTTAAAAGCTATAAGAGATAGGATGGAGAGATTTAGATCTTTCAAATTATTTATGGATATTTGTGTGCGTTGTGGTGCCTGTGCTGATAAATGTCATTTCTTCCTTGGGACAGGAGATCCAAAAAATATGCCTGTTTTAAGAGCTGAGTTAATTAGGTCAATTATTAAGGGAGAATTTTCCTTTTTTGGAAAACTTTTTGGAAGATTAGCAGGTGCACGACCTTTAACTGAGGATGTTTTAAAGGAATGGTATTTATATTTTTATCAATGTACTGAATGTCGAAGGTGTTCAGTTTTTTGTCCATATGGCATTGATACCGCAGAAGTGACCATCATTATGAGGGAAATTCTTCATGAGTTAGGAATAGCTATTGATTGGGCCATGAAACCTGTAAGAAATTCACATTTTATTGGAAATCACTTAGGTCTACAACCTCATACAATCAAAGAAAATATTGAATTTTTATTGGGAGACATAGCAGAAATTACGGGATTAAATATTGAGGTGCCCATAAATAAAAAAGGGGCTGAGATATTATTTGTTACCCCTTCTGCAGATTTTTTTGCTGATCCTGGTATATATACCTTTATGGGCTATGTTCTTCTCTTCCATCATATAGGGCTCGATTATACAATTAGTACTTATGCCTCTGAGGGCGGAAACTTCGGATTTTTCAATACATTAGAAATAGCTAAAAAATTGCATGCCAAGATTTATGAAGAAGCAAAGAGATTAAAGGTTAAGTGGATTCTTGGCGGTGAGTGTGGTCATATGTGGAGAGTATGGCATCAATATCATAATACTTGGTATGGACCTTTTGATTATTTAGAGACTCCTAAATCACCCATAACAGGTACAGTTTTTGAGCATGCACGGGATAATAAAATAGTTCATATCTGCGAATTTACAGCTGATCTTATTGCCCACGGTAAACTTAAATTAGATCCTTCAAGAAATGACCATATGATAGTAACTTTTCATGATTCCTGTAACACATCAAGGGGGATGGGTATTTTTGAAGAGCCACGCTTTATTTTAAAGCATGTATGCAATAATTTTATTGAAATGCCTGAAAATACTATTAGGGAGAAGACTTTTTGTTGCGGAAGTGGATCTGGTTTAAACACAGATGAATATATGGAAATTAGAATGAGGGGAGGTTTTCCAAGGGCTAACGCTGTAGATTATGTATATAAGAATTATGGAGTTAACACCCTTGCCTGTATATGTGCAATAGATAGGGCTACATTACCCACCTTGATGAAATATTGGGTTCCTGAGGTGGTGGTATGCGGAGTGCATGAGCTTGTGGGAAATGCCCTTGTTATGGAGGGTGAGAAGAAAAGGACAACCGATCTAAGATATAGACCATTAAAAGGTATGGAAGAGGAGGTATAAGCGATGTATAATGCCCCTAAAGTTATTCTTGGAATCATAATCTTTGTACTTTTCTTTGGATTACCTTTCTGGTTAAATTTTGGCAAGGTTGAGGCACTG
>JBKBMM010000095.1:0-3930 GCA_046295835.1 Caldimicrobium sp. | reverse complement strand
GGAAATTTTATTCCTGATGCAAGTTATCCTATGAAGGACATAGGAAGGATTGAGGTAACTTTTGGGCCCTCCTCAAGTATTTACGGTACAAATGCTTTAACTGGAGTAATTTATGTAGAGCGAGAACCAAGTCATCCCTTTTCAGCATCTATGGAAGTAGGTGAATATGAAGAAAAGGGTTTTGATGTTTCTATCTATCAAAAAAATTTCTATGGGCTTTTGCATTATAAGGATATACCTGGAGAAAACTACAAGGGAACCCCGATAAATCCCCGCAAAGATAACTTTGGCTTTATTTTGAAGGGTAAGACCTTAGACACACCTCTTCAACTCTTTTATTTTAAAAACCAATACAATACTCCTTATTCTCAAAGGGGTTTGCCTTTAGCTTCTGAAGACAAAGAACCTTATGGCTCAAAAGAGGAAGTGGAGTTTTTTTCCTTGGGCTTCAAAAAAGTTCTTCCCTTTGAGAGGTTTACCTTATATTTACAACCCTCCTTTACTTATTTTGAAGCCAATACCCCTCAGGTTAGAATTCCGCATAGTGCAGGTAATTTTACAGCTTTGGATATAGAACTTGAAAATCAGAGATTCAACTTGTTAAGTTATGCTGAAATTCCACTTAAGATAGGGCAATTTTTAGTGGGCTTTGATATATCTCAGATTTATCATAAGAAGTATTTAAGCAAGTTATATAATGGCACGGAAAGTGTTTATTCCTTGCCCAAGGAGAGAGAATTTAATTATGCCTTTTTTGCTCAATATAAAAGATTACTTGGAAAGGTGCAGCTACATTTTGGGATACGGTATGATCACTTTGAGCTTTGGGGTGAAAGGTTTTCCCCTCGTTTATCCTTAACCTATTTCTTATCTCCAGAGGCGAGTTTACAGTTAAACTATTCCGAGGCCTTCAATGCACCTCCCTTATTTTATGCCAAAGCTAATCCTGTCTTAGGTTATGGATCTGCAAGTGGTTTAAAGCCTGAGGTTTTAAAAAATTATTCCCTTAATTTTTTCTATCAAAAATTACCCATAACTCTGCGAATAACACCTTTTATAAATGTTTTAAAGGACAAAATTGGATATGATGCTGTAAATAGAGTCTATACTAATCTTCCTAAGACAAAGACTGGAGGATTAGAATTTGAGAGCATATACAAAAATAACTCTTTCTTAGCCTTTCTCAATTATACCTATTTAGCTGTTGTAGATGGGAAAGATGCTCCTAATGTTTATAAAAATGAATATATTTATGGGATTCCTAAAGGAATGTTAAAGGGTGGAGTAAGTTTTAATGTTCCTGGTATCCCAGGTTTCTCCATAAGCCCCAGTTTCAAATGGTATAGTAGAGCTTTTTGGAGGAGTGAAAAAATAGATTCATATATAATTTGGGATTTAAATATACTTTATGATAAAGCGCGTTATAATTTAAATTTTAAAATTGAGAACCTTTTTGATAAACATTATAAGAGAGCTGGAATTTTGCCTCCCACAGTATGGGAAGGAAGAGTTATAAAGGCAGGAATTGAAGTGAAATATTAAGGGGGTTTTTCTTGCGCACCTATGTAATCTTGACAATTTTTCTTTCTTTCTTTTCTTTTTTTGAGGTTTACTCTGGGGAAGCAATATATATATACTCAACAAAAAAATTGCCAGAAATATCTTCTCCCTTTTATTTAATTGAGGATCCTCAGGATATTTGTAAATTTAGAAAGGTAGTTCTTTATGGAGCAGAGAGCTATAAAAGAGTTCAAAACATCTTATGTCCCAATCAAAAGAGATATGTTGCAGGAGTGTTATATCTTAGCTTTTTTTATCATCCTAAAACAGTATATATTTCTCCTTTACCCTCTGTAGAGGTTATAAAAAGATGGGGAAACACTTTTGTAGTTTTTGATTCAGGAATTTTTGACTTTTATTTAGATTACCTTGAAAAAGAGCTAAATTTATTTAGAATAAAGATTAGGAATTGGTATGAGCTTGAAGGGGTTTTAGGAAAAATTAAAGGAAAAGGGCTTCCTTTACTTCTACTTCCTGATCCTATTTTTTTGGATGAGCGAGCCCAATTGATATTAAAAGGCTATTTAAAAGAGGAAAATATAAGTTTAGTAAACTTATTGGGTAAGCCCTTGGGCCTGTCTAAGGAAGTTTTATTAAGTTTTTCCACAAGGAGATATTTACAATTTATAGAAAAAGTTTATAATGAACCCTCCTATAAAGAGGGATTTATTTATTATATGAGTGAGTATTAAGAAGATAATTTTTAAAAATTTTTATATTTTTTGCATAATCATTATTTTTTAAGTGTAATTTCTAAATATGGTTTTTATTTCCTGATATTGGAACTTGAAAATTTTTGGAAATTATAAAAAATAATAATCTGTTTTTATAAGGGGATATTAAAAGGGGTTTAAAGGGGCTACAAAATTTTAATTATATGTATTAATTTTTTTAAAGTGCCATAGAAATAAAAATAAGGGGGAGGTTGGTTTTAAGGAATGGTAAATAAGGAGTTGCAAGACAAGATTTTAGAGTTAGGGAAGTCTGGTCAGCTCACATATGATCTTTTGAATAGTCTTCTTCCTGAAGAGTATAATGATCCTGATAAGATGGAAGAAATTTTTGATTTACTTGAGGCTTATAGAATAGAACTCAAAGAGATGGATCCCTACGAGAGAGAGGAGTTTATAGAGAAAAGAGTTCAAGACAAAATGAAAGAGCTTACTACTTATGGGGAAGGAGAGTTAGAAGAAGAAGAGGAAGGTATTTCTGAGCCTGGAAGTGAAGAGCTTCTTTCTATTTATCTTAAAGAGATGGGTAAGTATGAGCTTCTTACTCCTGAAAAAGAAGAAGAGCTCTCTAAGAGGATAAGGGAAGGATTTGAAAAGTTGGTTGAAGGCTTCCTTAAAAGTAAATTTGATTATATAGAGATTAAGGAGATTAAAGAAACAATAGAAAATTGGAAAAAAAGAGATCCCAATCTTAAGCCTAAAAAGAGCTATGTAAATTTCTTTGAAAATGCCATACAAAGGTGCGCTTCTAAGTATGCCCAGGATAAAAAAATTCAGAAGTTCTGTCAAGAAATGAAAAGACACATTTTACAGATTGAAAGGGCAAAAGACGAAATGGTGAAAGCAAATCTTAGATTAGTAGTTTCCATTGCTAAAAAATATATGCGCCAGGGGCTGAGCTTAGCTGATCTTATTCAAGAGGGTAATCTTGGACTGATGAGGGCAGTTTACAGGTTTGATTATAGAAAGGGAAACAAATTTAGTACTTATGCCTCTTGGTGGATTAGACAATCAATAACTCGTGCCATTTTAGATAAAACAAGAACTATTAGGTTACCAGTTCATTTCTTAGAATTGAGAAATTATGTCTTTAAAGTCTTTTATGAAATGACTAAAGAATTAGGAAGAGAACCTACGCCAGAAGAAATTGCAGAGCGCACAAAAGTACCCTATGAAAAAATTTTAGTTATTTTTGAAACTGCAAAGGATCCAGTTTCCTTAGAGACTCCTATAGGAGATGAAGAGAGCACCTTAGGAAATTTTATAGAAAATAAAAAAAGTCCCTCTCCTTATGAAAAGACAAGAAAAAAAGATATTTCTGAAAGGATAAAAAGGTTTCTTTCTACCCTTTCTCCCAGAGAAGAAAAAATTATCAGGATGCGTTTTGGGCTTGGAGAATATGAGGGTTATACCTTAGAGGAAATTGGATATATGTTTAAGGTTTCCAGAGAAAGAATTCGGCAGATTGAAAAGAAGGCCTTAGCTAAAATGAGACAACTTGCTCAAAAGGAAGGGTTTGAATTTAAAGAGTAGTCTTAAAAAAGCCCCTTTTGTTTTGGCTTTGGAGGAGAAGGAGTAAAGGTTTTAAAGGGAAAGATCCGTAACCAAGAAGAAATCCCTTTATTTAACACCATATTAT
>JBKBMM010000094.1:0-3948 GCA_046295835.1 Caldimicrobium sp. | reverse complement strand
ATTTGGCTTTACCTAAGGAGAGTCTATTTATCGAAGAGGAGAAGCCGGCTAAGGCTTCAGTTTTATTAGAATTAAAACCAGGCTTTACTTTGAGTAATGAGCAAGTAAAGGGAATAGTTAATTTAGTTAGCGGTGCAGTTCCAAAGCTTGATCCCAAAAATGTAGTAGTAGTAGATGCTCTATCAGGAAAAAAATATTATACTAATGAGAGCGAAGATGGAGGTATTTCTACAACACACCTAGCTTATAAAAAAAAGGTAGAAGAAAACCTAAAAAACAAGATAGAGGAGCTTCTGGGATCTGCCTTGGGATATGGTAAAGCTATTGCTCAAGTTACAGTAGATTTGTCTTTCGACAAAGAGAGTATCACTGAAGAAAAAGTTAATCCAGAGGAGAGTGCAGTAATTTCTGAAGACTTAGAAGAGGAGACTAAGCAGAGTAAATTCACTTCTGAAGAAGGAGTAGCAGGTGTTAAAGGTGCCCTTACACAAAAATTTGAAGCCACGACTTCACCACAAGCTCAAGGAGAGAGTTATTCTAAAAAAAGGATTGTGAGAAATTATGAAGTAAGTAAACAAGTGAAGAATCTTGAAATTTCCCCAGGAGGCATTAAAAAGATAAGTGTAGCAGTGATTGTAGATAAAAAGGTCCTTGCAGAAAATGAAACAGCAAAGATTGAGTGGATCGAGAATTTAGTTAAGGGAGCAATTGGCTTTAATCCTGAAAGGGGAGACGAGGTAAAGATTGAAGCAAAAAGCTTTATTGAACCACCAGTTAAAAAACCTGGGTTTATGGATTACTTAGCTCAGTACTATAAACCTTTAGCCCTTATTTTACTGCTTCTTATTATCTATTTGTTGATTCTTCGCCCACTCCTTAAGTCTTTAAAACCAGCTCCTACTCCTACGCCAGCTCCTTACGAAGTTGCAGAGGCTCCGCCCTTGAAGGAAAAAGAAGTTCTTGAGGAGGAAGAGATACTACCCAGAGAGATAGCCTTGGGAATTATTAGGAGTCAGCCAGAGAGGGCAGCAGCGTTGGTTAAAAAGTGGCTCTTGGAAGAGACCTTAGAGGAAAGAAAAAAGGCCTTAGCTGAGGCTAAATAAATATGGCAAAACTTGATCCAGAAAAGCTCACAGGACCGCAGAAAGCTGCTATTTTTCTTATGCTGATGGGTGAGGAATTTACTTCAGAAGTTTATAAACATCTGGATGAAGAAGATATCAAGCGTATTGGCATTGAAATGGCAAAAATTGAATTTATTCCCTCTGAGGTAGCTAAAAAAGTTTTAGAAGAAGCAAATATAGAGGCAAAAGATCTTCTCTCTAATCTTAATGTTTCTCCTGACGAATTTTTGAAAAAAAGTTTAATAGAGGCATACGGAGATAAAGGGAAAGTTTTATATGAAGAAATAAAAAAAGAAGTAGGTCCTGAAACCTTTAAGAAACTTAAAAAACTTGATCCTAAGACTATAGCAAATTTTTTAGCTAATGAACATCCCCAAACCATAGCTATTATTTTAGTACATTTAGACTCTGAACTTTCTGGGCAGGTTTTACAGCTTTTACCAGAAAAGATAAGAGGGGAGGTTTTACTTAGGATAGCCCTTTTAGATAAAGTAGATCCTGAGATTGTAAAAGAGATTAGTGATGCCTTAGAGGAAGAATTAAAAACAGTTGGAGGAGCCTTAGGAAAGAAAATAGGTGGCTCTGAGAAGGCAGCAGAAATTCTCTCTCATGCAGGTAGAGAATTAGAAGATGAGTTATTAACGGAGATAGAAGATGAAAATCCAGCTTTAGCAGAAGAAATAAGAAAATATCTCTTTACCTTTGAGGACTTTCTCAAGGTGGATGACTTTGCTATTCAAACCCTCTTGCGTGAAATTTCTACAGATGACTTAAAACTCGCCCTTAAAGGTGCATCAGAGGAGATTAAAGAAAAATTCTTTAGGAATATGAGTAAAAGAGCAGCTGATCTTATAAAAGAAGAGCTTGAAATGATGCCTCCAGTTAGAATTGCAGAGGTTGAAAAGGCGCAAATGAATATCATAAGAGTGGCTAAGAAACTTGAGCAAGAAGGAAAAATAGTCCTTTCGAGAGGGGAGGAAGAATTTGTCTAAAATTATCAAGGCTGAAAAACTGTTTTCTCACGAGATTATTCAGCCAAAAATAGAGATCTCTGAGAATTTTTCTCCTCTTTTAGAATTAAAAGAGGAAATGGAAATAATGAATAAAGAAGAAGTGCTGCAAAATCATCCTTCGCCTGAGGAGAGTTATATTAAGGCTTATGCTGAAGGATATAAAAAGGGTTATGAAGAGGGTTTGGCTAAGGGAGAAAAAGAAGGCTATGAAAGAGGGTTAAAGTTAGGCTTAGAAGAGGCGGAAAAAAGACTTGCTCAAAGAGAAGAAGAGCTTATGAAAAGGATAGAAAGTGAGCTTGCCAAGAAAAGAGAAGAATTAGAAATTTTTATTCAAAGGGTAGATAAGGAATTACAGGAGCTTATACTTAATTTAGACCAAGAAATTTTAAGGCTTGCAATAGATATGGCCAAAAAAATAGTCTTGAAAGAAGTAGAGGTAGATAGGGAACTTTTGGTGAGAATAATAAGAGAGGCGCTGAATTATATTGTTGAGGGAACAGAAATTTTAATTAAAGTGAATCCAGAGGAATATTCCTTTTTGCAAAATAAAATAGAAATAGAAAGGGCAATTCCTTTAAGGAACTATAAGGTGAAAATTACCCCAGATACTTCTATTTCAAAAGGTGGTATATTTATTGAGACTAAAATGGGTGTAATTGATGCTACTTTTGAAAAAAGATGGGAGAAACTTTTATCCCAATTGGAAATCCATGCAAGTTAAATCTCTTAAAAGATATTACGCAAAAATTGAAGATCTAATTCCCTTTGAGGTCTATGGCTATATCACTAAAGTCGTAGGGATTCTTCTTGAGAGTTCTGGGCCAAAGCTTAGAGTGGGAGATCTTTGTTGTATTTTAGGAAGAGATGTGGAAACCTTAGCAGAAGTAGTGGGGTTTAAAGAAGATAAATTACATCTTATTGCCTTAAAGGAAATAAGGGGTTTAGAGATTGGTGCTAAGGTGATTCCTCTTAATAGATCTAATTGTCCAGTGGGATCATCCTTTGTAGGAAGAGTGGTAAATGCCCTTGGTGAGCCTTTGGATTTTAAAGATAAGCCTATACCGGAGGATTTTTATCCTCTATACGGTGAGCCTTTAAAGCCTTTGGAAAGAGAGAGAATTAAAGAGATTTTAGATGTGGGTATCAAAGCTATAAATACCCTTTTAACTATAGGAGTTGGGCAAAGAGTAGCTATAATGGCTGGTTCAGGAGTTGGAAAAAGTACTCTTCTTGGCATGCTTGCCAGATATACCAAGGCTGATATAAATATCATTGCTCTGATTGGTGAAAGAGGAAGAGAGGTAAGAGAGTTTATAGAGAGAGACTTGGGAGAAGAGGGGCTTAAAAGGTCAGTGGTTGTTGTTTCTACTTCTGATGAAAGTCCAGCCTTAAGGATCAGAGCAGCCTATTATGCTACAGCTTTGGCTGAGTATTTTAGGGATCAAGGTAAGAGGGTTTTATTGCTAATGGATTCCTTAACCAGATTTTGTATGGCTGGAAGGGAGATTGGATTAGCGGGAGGTGAGCCACCTACAGCAAGAGGTTATACACCATCAGTTTTTGCTATGCTCCCCAGACTATTAGAAAGAGTAGGCCCAAGAATAGGATCAGGTTCGATTACAGCCATCTATACTGTTTTAGTTGAAGGAGATGATATGAATGATCCCATTGCCGATGCAGTAAGAAGTATTGTTGATGGACACAAAGTACTCTCAAGAGAATTAGCACAAGAAGGGCATTATCCACCTATAGATGTATTAGCAAGTATTTCCAGAGTTATGAGAGATATTGTGCCTAAGGGCCAGATTAAA
>JBKBMM010000093.1:0-4020 GCA_046295835.1 Caldimicrobium sp. | reverse complement strand
GATTGAGGGTTTAGATGAGGCCCTTAATCCCTATCACCCTTCAAAGATAATTAGTTATCTCATAGGTGCTTTTCTTCATCCAAAGGAAGAGGTGCGCTGGAAGGCTATCTATGCCTTTGGGAGGAAGACAGCTCTTTTAGCTAAAGAGGATTTGGAGAGGGCAAGAATTGTTATTAGAAGGCTTATGTGGATGCTAAATGAAGAATCTGGTGGTATGGGCTGGGGAGTTGGGGAGGGTTTTGCTGAGGCACTATATCATGCAGAGAGCTTAAAAAAGGAGTATCTTCAGATATATGTCTCCTATATCTGGCCTGAGGGCAACTATTTAGAATTTCCACCTGCCCAGAGGGGTATTCTTTGGGGTATAGGCCGTTTAGCCCAGAAATATAGAGAAGATTTAATAAAGATTTCAGCACAGGACTACCTTATTTATCACCTTTCTTCTAAGGATGAGTTAGTGGTATTTTTTTCCCTATGGGGGCTTTTACAATTCAAAGAGGCAATAGGTGTGGATAAGGCTTTAATTGAGCAAGCCCTTTTCTTTTTAAAGCAAAAGCCCTTTCAGGTGTGTTTTTTTGATGGCAGAGCTATTAAAACCTATGGTCTTGAAGATATAGAGGGCTTAACAAAAAACTTTTAAGTAGTAAAATAGGTGCGTGCAAAAGGTTATAAAGGCCTTAGGTCTTGTTTTTGGAGATATTGGCACAAGTCCCATTTACACTCTTAGTGTTGTCTTTCTCTTTATTCCTGCAACCCCTGAGAATGTCTTAGGGGTGCTTTCTATCATTTTTTGGAGTTTGGTTATAGTTCCTACACTTCAATATACTGTGCTTGCCATGAGTCTAAGTTTAAGGGGAGAGGGTGGTACACTCATATTGTGGGAGATCTTAAAGGGTTTATTAAAATCTAAGGGGCGCTTTTTAGGGTTTGTAAACCTTTTGAGTTTTCTTGCCTTATCTTTACTGATAGGGGATGGAGTAATTACGCCAGCTATAAGTATTTTGAGTGCTGTTGAGGGAATTTCTCTAATTCCAAATATACCAGTTCTTACAGAGGGGCATATTGTTTTTATTAGTATAATTATTGCCACACTTCTTTTTGCCTATCAGCCAAGAGGTTCAGAGAAGGTTTCAGCCACTTTTGGTCCCATAATGGTTCTCTGGTTTAGTACACTTTTTGCCTTTGGACTTTATTATGTTTTAAAAGTTCCTGAGGTTTTAAACGCTATAAATCCTTTATATGCTATAAATTTTCTACAAAGCCAGGGAATAAAGGGATATTTAGTTTTAGGAGAGACCATTCTTTGTATAACGGGATCTGAGGCTATGTATGCGGATATGGGGCATTTAGGGGCAAGACCCATTAAGAGGGCTTGGAGATTTGTCTTTGTAGCTTTAGCAATGAATTATCTGGGGCAAGGGGCTTATTTACTTCTTTTTCCTCAAGCCAAGTTTGTGCTTTTTGAAATGGTGCTTAAGGCTCATCCCCTTTTTTATATTCCCTTTGTAATTTTAGCCCTTATAGCCACAGTAATTGCCTCTCAAGCTATTATAAGTGCCATGTTTAGCATATTTTATCAAGCCATTTCTGCCAGGCTTTTTCCTATTCTAAAGGTTAAATATACCTCAACAGAGCTAAGTTCTCAAATCTATATAGGAAGTGTAAATTTTTTTCTATACATTGCGGTATGTTACATTATGTATATTTTTGGGACTTCAGCTAAGCTTGCTGCAGCATATGGTCTTGCTGTGGCAGGAGATATGACTATAACAGGTCTTTTTTTGATAACTATTTTTTATCTCAAAAAGAGGTTTAAAGTCTTTTTCTTATCTCTATTTACTGGTTCTGTGGTATTTCTCTACTTTTCTTCTACTTGGTTTAAGTTTACCCAGGGTGGATACTGGTCAGTGCTTTTGGCTTCACTTCCTTTTTTTGTAATTCTTCTTTATACCCAAGGGCAAAAGAGGCTTTATAGTAGTTTGAAATTTCTATCTATGGAGGAATTCCTACACAAGTTTAAAAGAGTTTATGAAACCCATCCCAAGATACCTGGTACAGCCCTTTTTTTTGTTAGAGATCTCTCAGTAATACCACCTTATGTGATTGAAACGCTCTTTTTTCATGGCATAATTTACGAAGAAAATATCTTTGTTTCCCTTATTCGCAAAAATGAACCCTATGGAATTACCACTGGATTCTTAGAGGAATTATGTCCTGGAGCCAAGGTATTAGAAATAGCTTATGGATATATGGAGTATTTAAAGGTTGAGGATATCTTAAGAGAGCAGGGCATTGATGAAAGGGCAATTTTTTATGGATTAGAGGATATAGAAACTAAACACCCCCTTTGGAAACTTTATGCCTTAATTAAACAATTAAGTCCCCATTATATTAAATTTTTAGATCTTCCCATAACTAAACTTCATGGAGTGGTTACCAGAGTAGAGTTATAGGCAAAGGCAAGTAGCTTGGCATTATAGTAAAAATGTAATATAATCTATTATTAAAAGTAAGGGAGGGAGGTTTGAGAGGTTATGTCTTATACTACATCAGATTTTAGGAGAGGGCTCAAAATAGAATGGGAAGGAAAGCCTTATGAGGTAGTTGAGTTTCAGCATTCCAAAGTAGCTCAAGGACAAGCTACCGTCAGAACAAAACTAAGGGATCTTTTTACAGGGAGAGTAATTGAGGTTAATTTTAGGGCAGGTGAAAAATTTGAAAAACCAGATCTTCAAGAAAAAGAAGTGCAATATTTATATAAAGAGGGTGATAGATATGTCTTTATGGATTTAGAAGATTATGATCAGATCTATGTTTCAGAAAAAGAAATTGGGGATGCAGTCAAATTTTTGAGTGAAAATTTGCAAGTTTATATTCTTTATTATAAAGGGAAGGTAATTGGAATTGAACTACCTAAGGTGGTAGAATTAAAGGTGGTAAAGACGGAACCAGGTGTTAAGGGAGATACCGTGGGAACAGCTACAAAACCAGCAACTTTAGAAACTGGAGTAGTTATCCAGGTTCCTCTTTTTATTGAAGAGGGAGATGTGATTAAGGTTGATACCAGAACTGGAGAATATTTGGAGAGGGCTTCTTGATGCTTACCTTAAAAAAATTACAACTTTTTAAAGAGTATTTGCAAAGTGGTGAATTTATTCAAGATTTTGAAAATAGACCACCTGATGGTCAGGCTGAAATGCTTGATATGATTGATTTACTATTTGAAATCTGTAGCCTTGCAGATGAGATAATGAGTAAACACTTTTATAGAAAATGGGGAGAAATTGTCCTAAACAAGGAAAATAAAGAGTAAATGGTTTATTTCATCCGTGCGCGAATGCATTATCAATATGGAAAGGATCTTTTAGAGGAGCTGTTAGGAAAAAAGAAAGAACTTACTTTTGCTTTACTTAGGGATATATATTTACAAGGACTAAAGGCTCTATATGCCCTTTCAGAAGTAAGGCAAAAGGAAAGGTCCCCATCTCCTGAAGAGATGCTCACTAAAGTACTTCCCTCTTTAAATGAGGAGGAAAAAAGAAAAGTTCTTCAACTTAAAGAGATATTTTTATCCTCTAAAGAGGGGGAAAAAGAGTCTCCAAATTTAAGGGATCTTTTAGAGGAAGTTAAGGATTTCATAAGAATGGTTGAAAAATGTTTACAACCCATCCTTTAGGGGAGGATTTCTTTTCCTCATTCTCAGTACATCAAATATTAGACGCCGTAGGTAGTGCTCTTCTTGTAATAGATTTGAACAAAAGGATTAGGTATGTTAATAGAGTGGCTTTAGAGCTAACAGGCTATGAGAAAGAGGAGATTTTGGGCAGAGATATTCGAGAGGTTCTATTTTCCATGGTCAATCATAAAAAATGCAGCTTTGAGGATGTTATGAGAAAAGGCTTTTGTGAGTTTGATGCTTTGCTAAAGAAAAAAAATGGGGAGGATTTTTTTGCCCATGTAAAAGCAACGCTTTTTCCTGAGAGGAGTAGCACTCAGGCCATTTTTTTTAATTTCTTTGAT
>JBKBMM010000092.1:0-4057 GCA_046295835.1 Caldimicrobium sp. | reverse complement strand
GCTCACTTTTTTGAGGAACTTTTAGGAGGAAAACCCTTTATAGAAATAGAGGTGGATGAACATAGTGCAGAGGCAGGCTTGGTAACAAGGTTGGAAGCTTTTGTAGACAGCCTCAAAGGCAAGAATAAGCCTTATGAGTTAAAAAGAAGATTTACTCACCACAAGATTCATCCCTCAGAGGGTAGAACCATTTATATACCCTATATGGCTGATCATGCTAAAGCCTTAGCTGCAGCCTTTAGAGCTTGTGGAGTAAAGGCTGAGGTATTACCAGAGCCAGATGAAGAATCCTTAGAGCTTGGAAGAAAATGGACCTCAGGTAAGGAATGTTATCCTACCATACTAACTACTGGAGACCTAATTAAATTAGTTAAAAGACCTAATTTTGATCCTGAAAAAAGTGTATTTTTTATGCCAGATGGATCAGGACCTTGTAGATTTGGTCAATATAATCGTCTTCATAGAAAGATTCTAAGAGACTTGGGAATAGAGAATCTGCCTATTTACTCCCCTCAGCAGGATGTGGAATTTTATGATGATTTGGGAATTGCTGGTAGAGATTTTACTCGTATAGCCTGGAGGGGAGTGGTTGCGGTAGATATCTTAGATAAACTTTTGAGAAAAATTCGTCCCTATGCCTTAGATAAAGAGGAAGTGGATAGGATTTATCAAGAGGGTCTTGAGAAAATTGAAAAGGCAATTGAAAACAGAGAAAATCTTGCTGAGGTAATAGTAGAGATCAGAGATAAGTTTGCTCAAATTCCTAAAAAAGAGGTGGAATTACCTTTAGTAGGAGTAGTAGGAGAGATTTATGTGAGAAATAACGCTTTTGCCAATGAAAATTTATATCGTACTTTAGAAAATATGGGACTTGAGGTGTTGCTACCACCTGTAGGGGAGTGGATATATTTTATTAATTTTATCTCCAAAAAATGGGCCAAAAAATCAGGCCTTTTTAAAACAACCTTAAAGTTTATCATAGAAAATAAAATTCAAATGAAAGAAGAAGAAAACTTTCTTAAGCTTGTAGAGGGTCTTTTAGGAGATAGAGCAAAAGATCCTTCCATTGAGGAATTGGAAAGGCTTGCCAGTTCCTTTGTACATCCCGATTATGAAGGTGGAGAAGTTATGCTCTCAGTGGGAAAAGCCGTAGAATATATAGAGAAAAAGGTTTCAGGGCTTATTAATGTAATACCCTTTGCTTGTATGCCTGGTAATGTCCAAGCAGCCATTCTCAAAAGAATAAGAGAAGAAGTGGGAGGAAGGCTCCCGTTATTTACTGTGCCATGTGATGGTCAAAGATCTATGGGAGTGAGAATGAGGCTTGAAGCTTTTGTAGAACAAGTAAAGGAATATTTTGAGAGTAAAAGAGGTGAAAAGTTGCAAAAAATAGCCATTAATTTTTAAAAACAATTTAAAAGAATGGAAAATTATAAAAATTGTTCCATAACAGCCTTTGATAAACAGAAATACCTTTCTAAAATAAGGTAAATTGAAAGAGAAAAAAGAAAGTACACTGAGTTTTTTAGTAAAGGTTTTAGGTGAAGGGTTAACTATAGGGGTTGCCGTAATAGGTTCAATTTTGGCTGGAGCTATTGCAGGATGGTTAATAGAGGAGAAGCTTTTAAAAGGAAAGACTTCCCCTTGGATAACTACACTCTTTATCATATTGGGAGCTATTGGTGGGATTAAAAATTTACTTTATTATAGTAGGAAGCGGCTAAAGGATATGGAAGAGAAATGAAGATAGAAAGGAATGATTCTTTCTTTAAAGAACTGAATATATTTATGCTTCTCACCATAGCCACAGGGTCTTTTAGTGTATTACTTATTTTTCAGAATTTGAAAATTCTTTTTTCTTTTCTTTCAGGTAGTCTTTTAGCTTATATTAATTTTCTTACTCTTAGAAGGGAATGGAAAGATTTATTATTTAAGGTTTATCAAAATGTGATGTTATGTATGCATAGGCCTTATCAAAAGGAGAGAACTCTTTTTCTTATAAAGGCTTATCTTAGACTTTTAGCTTTGGGTATAATTTTTTATTTTTTAATAGCTAAGCTTTTTTTGCATCCTCTCTTTTTACTTTTGGGTTTTACTTTAGTGTATTTGCAGATTTTTGTAGTGATTTTTAAAATGTGGCTAAAGAAAAGAGAAAGCTTTTAAGGAGGTTAAGAAATGGAGCATCCAATTTTATTTCTTTGTTTAATACTTGAGAAATTGGGTTTACCTTCTGGCTGGCATTATTATGAAGAGGCCGATAAATATGGGATTTTAGCTCAACTTTTAGCACCTCATATGGTTCATAGTTATTTTGTAGTAGGGTTAATTATTATTTTAGCGCTAATTGCAAGAAGTAAAAAAGATTTTATTCCTGGTGCCTTTCAAAACCTTTGGGAGTTTGTGATAGAAAGTATTTATAATTTTACACAAAGCAATCTTCCTCATGATAAAATAGATAAACTTATGCCTACAGTTTTTCCTTTGATTACCACCTATGCCCTTTATATTCTTTTCTCCAATCTCCTTGGGTTAATTCCTGGATTTATGTCTCCCACAGCTAACATTAATGTTACTTTAGGATTAACTCTTATAACAATTGTTTATTATCATTACTTAGGTCTTAAATACAAAGGGCTTTCTTATTTTAAAGATTTCTTAGGGCCCATACCTTGGCTTATACCATTGATGTTGCCTGCAGAGATCTTTAGTCATGTAGGAAGAATTCTCTCTCTTTCTTTCCGTTTGTTTGGTAATCTACTTTCTAAGGAGATTTTATTAGGGATCCTTACTATGTTAGGCGGAAAGTTTTTTGCTCCACTACCTGTTATGATTTTAGGTGTAGCTGTAGGATTTATTCAGACTTTTATTTTTGTGCTACTTAGTTTAGTTTACTTTGCAGGGGCAGTGGAGGAGCACCATTAAGGATTTATCAGGGGGGAAGCCCTTCTGATAAAAATTAAAAAATTAAATTATTAAGGAGGTGTGGAGATGAGAAAGTGGTTACTACTTTTAGGGATGCTTCTTGTTAGTCTTGCTCTTACTCATCCAGCTTTAGCTCAAGAGGTGGCAAAGGCAGCAGGAGACAAGTTAGTTACTGGATTTGGTATTTACTCGGCAATAATTTTAGCTGCAGGTATTGGTGTGGGTTTAGGTGCTCTTGGTTGCGGTATTGGTATTGGTCAGGCAACAGCAGGTGCCTGTGAAGGTATAGCCAGGAATCCTGAGCTTGCTGGTAAATTGACGGTGACCATGATTCTTGGTATAGCCTTGGTGGAAACCCAGGTTATCTACGCCTTAGTTATTGCCTTGATTTTACTCTATGCCAATCCCGTGCTTCCCAAATTTATGCAATTTATTGGTGGATAATTTAAGAGAATTTTACAATTTTGCTAATAGAGGGGGTCTGGGGCTTAAAGAGCTTTAGACCCCTCTTTTTATTATGTTAAGTAAAATTCTCTCCTTTAGTCTTTGGGGATTTGAAGCACTTCCTGTAGAAGTGGAAGTATATGTTTCAAGAGGTCTACCTGGGGTAACTATTGTTGGTCTTCCAGATAGTAGTATTAAAGAAAGTAGAGAAAGGATTCGAGCTGCCATTATAAATTCTGGATTTGATTTTCCCTTGCGTAAAATAACTATTAATTTATCTCCTGCTGATTTAAAAAAAGAGGGTACAGGATTTGATCTTGCTATGGCTTTGGGAATATTAGCAAGTGATGAATTGATTGAGAAAAGTGCTTTAGAAAATAGAGCCTTTATAGGTGAACTGTCCTTAGATGGGAGTCTAAAAGGAGTTAGGGGAATTTTGTCTTTCGTCTTAAAAGCTAAAGAACTTAAATTAAGTGAACTTATTTTACCTTTAGATAATTTAAGAGAGGCTTCCTTAGTTAAAGATTTAAGGGTCATAGGTTTTAAGCATTTTCGAGAGGTAATAGACTATCTTAAGTTTGGAAGCAAACCGAATTATAATGAATCAAAGGAGATTAACTATGAAGAAGAGCCTTCTGGAGATTTTAGTGAAGTTGCAGGGCAACATTTAGCTAAGAGAGCTTTTGAGATT
>JBKBMM010000091.1:0-4332 GCA_046295835.1 Caldimicrobium sp. | reverse complement strand
CTAAACCAATTTGGCAAACTAAATCTAATTTGTGAAAGATTTGAGGATAATCTTTAAAGAACTCTTTAGCCTCACCAAAGTCCATTTCTAAGACATCAGCAATATTCTTTCCCTTAAGAAGCACTTCTAAAGTTTCGCTGTTATATCTTTTACCCCCACAGTACTCACAGGTTTGATAGAGGGCAGGGAGAAATTTAATCTCTACTTTAATTTTCCCTTGTCCTTTACAGTAAGGGCATTGTCCTTCTTCAGTGTTGAAAGAAAATCTGCCCTCCTTGTATCCTTTCTCGCGTGCCTTTATTGTATGTGCAAAGGCTTTACGAATCTCTGTAAACACTTGGATATAGGTCGCTGGCACAGAACGAGGAGTATTCCCTATGGGAGAATGATCTACTAAATAAACTTCTTTTAATGTTTCATAACCAGTAATTTCCTTTACTCCAAATAGTTTCTTTTCTTTATTTAAAAGTTTTTTTAGATTTTCATAAAGAATTTCACAAATTAAGGTAGACTTGCCAGATCCAGAAACTCCTACTACACAGGTAAAAGCAGAAAGGGGAATAGATACCTCAAGATCTTTTAAGTTCCTATATTTTACACCTTTAAGCTGTAGAAAAGTTTTTGGTTCTCTAAAGAGGCTATTTATTTTTTTTCTTTCTTTATCTTTTATAGCTTGTGTAGTTATAGATTCCTGGCATGCTAAAAATTTTTCTTTTTCACCAGCATAGAGAACTTTCCCTCCCTTTTTTCCACCACCTGGACCTAAATCCACAATATAATCACTATTTAAGATTACTTCCTCATCGTGTTCCACCACAAGGACAGTGTTTCCTTTATCTCTTAGATTTTTAAGTACTGAGATAAGTTTAGCTGTGTCTTTGGGGTGTAAGCCAATAGTTGGCTCATCAAGAATGTAAGCCACCCCTGTGAGATTACTTCCTATTTCTCCGGCAATTCTAACCCTTTTTGCTTCACCTGCTGAAAGCGAATCTGCAGATCTGGAAAGGGTCAAATAGGATAATCCTAAATCTAATAGGCATTCTAAGCGATTTAGTATCTCCGGAAGAAGGGTTTCTGCAAGAGTTCTTTCTTTGCCTTCAAATTTAAGGTTTTTAAGAAAAGAATAGACTTTATCTATAGAGAGATCTGCAAGTTCTGGTAGGGACAGGTTTTGAATTTTATAAAAAAAGACCTCTTTCCTATATCTTGTGCCATGGCATTCTGGACAAAGGCTACCTTCAATATTTCCAAGTCCCCCACAGAATTCACAGGCTCCCACCTTTGTGTTAAAGGCAAAAAATAGTGGATCGGGTTCTGGTAAGGTAATTCCACATTGAAGACAAGTCCTCTTAGTACTTAAATAAAATTCTTTTTCCTCTTTATCTAATAATATAGCTGTACCTTTACCCTCAGTTAAAGTCTTTTCTATTAACTCTATAAATGAGGCTTTTGAAAGGGGCTTTCCTAAAGAGACCTCAAGGGTGTGTTCTTTGTACCGAGAAACTTGTGGAATAGGAGGTAGTTGATAAAATGTTCCATCTAATCTAACTCTATGATACCCTTTCTTTAAGAGGCTTTCTAAAAGGGGTCGAAAATGCCCTTTTCTGTGTTGAATCAAAGGAGCAAGGATTTCCATCTCCTTATCTTTAGTTTCTTCCCAAAGCCTTTCAGCCAATTTAAGTATTTCCTCTTTTGTATGGGCTTTGATTTCTCTTTGGCAACTAGGACAATAGCCTTTACTTAGTCTGGAATAAAGAAGTCTTAAATAGGGAAGAATTTCAGTAAGGGTGCCCACAGTTGAGCGAGGAGAAAGCTCGCCTGATCTCTGTTCTAAAGCAACTGTAGCGGGAAGCCCAGAAATATCGTCAAAATCAATCTCTTCATAAAGCTTAAAAAATTGTCTCAAATATGTAGGTAGTGTCTCCAAAAATCTTCTTTGACCTTCTGTAAAGAGTACATCAAAGGCAAGAGTAGATTTTCCTGAGCCAGAAAGGCCCGTTACTACAATAAATTTCTCTCGGGGAAGATCAAGATCAATATTTTGAAGATTGTGATGTCGTACCCCCCTCAGTTTTATTTTTCTCTCCTCTTTTTCTAAGCTTATATTTTCCCTCCTTCTTAGGCTTTGAAAGGTTTTACCTTTTAAATACTCCTTTAGATATTCGGAAGTAGGGCAGGAGATGTGAAGAAATTCAGAGAGGGGCCCTTCATAGAGGAGATATCCTCCTTTTTCTCCCCCATCTGGCCCAAACTCTAAAATCCAATCTGCAGAGAGAATTACCTCAGGATGATGTTCCACTACTATTATGGTATGTCCTTCATTTTTAAGATATTGAAAAGTGGATAAAAGTTTTGAAATGTCTCTGAGATGAAGTCCTACTGTTGGTTCATCAAGAAGTATTAAAGCCTTTTCCCTTTCAAGAGAGGATAAAAGCTTTGCTATTTTTAATCTTTGGGCTTCACCTCCTGAAAGAGTAGTCAGAGATTGTCCCAGTTTTATATAGTCCAGCCCAAGATGGATTAAAATATCTAAGATTTTTTTTATTTCTCTATGTCCACCAAAAAACTCAGAGGCTTCTTTAACAGTCAACTCCAGCATCTCTGCAATATTTTTTCCTCTCCAGCGCACCTCTAAAATTTCTTCACGAAATCTTTTTCCCCTGCAAACCTCACAGGGAATATATAGATCTGGAAGAAACTGCATCTCCACCACTTCATAACCTAAGCCTTTGCAATTTGGGCATTGAGAGGTATCGGAATTAAAGGAAAAAGCAGCCTCTGTATACCCAAACTTTTTTGCCTCTTCAGTACTTGCAAGAAGCTTTCTAATATAGGCATGAAGCCCCATAAATGTAGCAATTATAGAACGAGGAGAACGAGCTAAAGGTTCTTGATTAAGAAAAAGAACAGGTGTTGTAAGGGAAAAATTCTTTATCTCTTTCACATATTCAAAAGCTCTTTTCTCCTTCAATGTTGTTAATCCTTTATAAAGTATTTCTTCCAAAAAGGTTGATTTTCCTGATCCTGAAACTCCGGTAATCACCGTTAAACTTTCATAGGGAATACGAGCTGACACCCCTTTAAGATTAAATCTTTTAGCTCCTACAATTTTTAAAAAGCTTTTAAATTGATTCTTTGATTTTAAGAGTTTTTTTTCTTGGGAGAGTGTTGATATAGCCATAGAGGTAGGGGTATTTTTATTGAGAATCTCTTCAGGTTTTCCAGCATGTAAAAGATATCCTCCCTTTTCTCCACCTTCAGGTCCAAGCTCAACTAAAAAATCTGCTTGCATAATTACTTCTGGATCATGCTCCACCACAACCACAGTATTATTCTTAGCTACCAAATCTTGCATAAACTTTATGACCTTTTTTGTGTCTCTGGCATGTAAACCAGTCGTTGGTTCATCAAGAAGATAGAGAGTCTCTACCAAATTGGAAGATAAAGCCCTCGTTAACATACATCTACTTACTTCCCCACCCGAAAGAGTTTTACTTGTTCTATTGAGGGTAAGATAAGAAAGCCCAACTCCTTCTAAGTAGGTGAGCCTTTTTTCTATCTCCAAAGCAAGTCTTTCTCCTGCAAGAGGTAATCCTCCTTTTCTAAGTCTTTCAATAAATTTTTTGGCTTCAGCTATTTCTAATTGATAAAAGTCTCCGATATTTAGATCTTTTATGTAAAAGAGAAGGGCTTTAGGATTGAAACGGGTGCCTTTACAGGTTGGGCAAGTTATTTCTCTTCTTATCCTGGACAAGAGAATACGAAAATGAGGTTTGTAGCGATGCATCTCTAACCAGTCTATAACCTCTTTTAGTCCATACCAAGTACCTTCACCTTCAAAAATTGCCCTTTTTAACTCCTCTGGATATTCCTTAAAGGGAATATCTATTTCCCATCCCTTGGAATATAAATAAATCTTGAGGTCTCTTTTTACCTCAAACATTGCTGGATAATCAAGTATAGGAATAGCCCCTTCTTTAATAGATTTTTCAGGAAATTTTACTAAGGCTTCTAAATCTATCTTTAAAAGATTTCCAAAGCCTTTACATTCTGGACAGGCACCTTGAGAAGTATTATAGGAAAATAGGGCAGGGGTTTTAGCTGGTGGCTTAAAGCCACATCTCGGACAAACCTCCTTAGCAGTATAAATAAACTCTTCTCCATAAAGGGTCCTAACTTTTATTACCTTTGAAAATTTCAAAGCTTCTTCGATGGAAGAGATTAGCTCTGAAAGATGACTTTCTTCTATAGAAAGACGATGAAGTAGAAGATCTAATTCCTCTACTTGAGGCAGATCTTCCATTTCATCAAGCTCACTTACCGTGCCTTGAA
>JBKBMM010000090.1:0-4371 GCA_046295835.1 Caldimicrobium sp. | reverse complement strand
TGATAACACACCTTATTATCTTTCCAAATTTAAGCTAAAATATATTCGTTTACCCAAAAATTTTGGGCCTTCCTTTGCAAGAAATAGAGGAATTTTGCAAGCTAAAGGAGATTTAGTGGCCTTTTTAGATAGTGATGATGCCTTTGTTAGAGATAAAATTGAAAAACAAGTGTCTTTTTTAGAAAAAAATCCCCAATATAAAATTGTTCAAAGTGATGAGATTTGGTATAAAGGAGATAAAAGAATAAATCCTAAAAAGCATCATGCCAAAGCAGAAGGATTTTTTTTACATAGAGCTGTCAAACTTTGTGTAGTTTCTATTTCAACGGCGTTAATAAAAAAAGAGGTATTTGATAAAGTAGGCCTCTTTGATACAGATTTTCCACTCTGTGAAGATTATGAATTTTGGCTAAGAGTAGCTCTATTTTATCCCATAGGACTAATTAAAGAACCATTAGTAATAAAAAACGGCGGAAGACCTGATCAACTCTCTTCTACACCAGGGCTTGACTTTTATAGAATTAAAGCCCTTTTAAAAGTCTATCATAGCTACTTCTCCATCCTTAAACCTGAAGAAAAATTACTTATACTGGGGGAAGCGCAAAAAAAAACCCAAATCTTTTTGAAAGGTGCTTACAAACATGGTAATTTGGGTAAAATTTGGGAATTAAAAAAACTATGCAAATCCTGGAATAATATCTTACCTTATAAAGTTTTCTAAAATGGATGAGTGGTTTGCAAATTTTTTAAAAATTATTGAATCCCTTAGTAAAAATAATTTTGCCCTTCTTGCCAAAAGTAAACCTGAAAAAACTTTTCTTCAACTTTTAGAAAAAGTTGAAAAGGACCTTCCTAATCACTTTTTAACCAGTTTAAAAAAACTCTGCACAAATTTTGATAATGTCTCCTTTGAGGAAAAAAAGGAGCGCCTCCTAAAATTAAAAGAGCTCCTTAGTCATCCCTCTAAAGGGAAATTATCTTTAGAATATCCAGAAGAAGATATACCTGATCTTGAAACCTATAGAAGACACAAAGCTGTCCTTGCAACTCCTCTAAACTACATTAAAGGGATTGGGCCTAAACTCCTTAAAAAATTATCTAAAAAAGGGTTAAATACTATTGAAGACGCACTTTTCTATCTGCCAAGAAGTTATGAGGACAGAAGGAAAATTACACCTATAGGGGAATTAAGAGAAGGTACTTCTGCAGTTGTCTTTGGAGAAATTCTAAAGAGTGGTTTAAACTATTATTCTAAGAAAAAAATCTATGAAGTTTTACTTACTGATGGCACAGGATTTCTTATTCTAAAGTGGTTTAACTTTAATGAAAAGGTTTGGAGAGGCTTATACCCTCCTGGAAAAAGAATTTACGCTATAGGAGAAGTCAAAAAGTTTTTAAAAAATCTTGAAATGCCTCACCCAGAAACATTTAGCGAAGAAGATGAGGAAAGAGTTGAGACAGAATTGGGAAGAATACTTCCCATCTATCCAGGAATTGAAAATTTTCCTGAAAAAAATATTAGAAAAATTTTTCAAAGCATAGCTAAGGACTATGTAGATTATGTAGACAATTTAATACCCATAGAGATTTTAAGGAAATACAAATTATTACCTTTAAAGGAAGCTTTAAGGCAATTACATCTCCCAGCGCCTGATCTTCCTATAGAAGAGTTACTAAGGGAGGATAATCTTTTTTATAAAAGCATTGCCTTTGAAGAGTTATTTTTTTTAGAATTGGGGTTAGCTTTAAGGAAAAGTAAGATTGCCCAGGAACGAGGTATAGCCTTTAGAGTTGAGAGCAAATTGGTAGAGGAGTTTTTAAAGAGGCTTCCCTTTGAGTTAACACAAGATCAAAAGAAAGTAATTGAGGAAATAAAAGCTGATATGGCAAAGGATATTCCCATGAATAGACTTTTACAAGGAGATGTGGGATGTGGGAAAACAGTTGTTGCCTTTGTGGCTGCTCTTATTGCCATAGAAAATGGTTATCAAGTTGCGCTTATGGCACCAACAGAGATCTTAGCAGAACAACACTACCGGAATTTTAGACAATATGCACAACTTATGCAAGTGCAATGTGCTTTGCTTACAGGCGGAATTCTTCCTTCAAGAAAAAGAGAAATTTATCATGGCTTAGCAACTGGCTACATAAATTTCGTTATTGGAACCCATGCCCTCTTTCAAGAAAATGTGCAATTTAAAAAATTAGGATTAGTTATCATTGACGAACAACACCGCTTTGGAGTATTACAAAGGGCAGCTTTAAGAGAAAAGGCTAAAGATTTTCTTCCAGATACCTTAGTAATGACTGCAACCCCTATTCCAAGAACACTTGCCCTAACTGTATATGGAGATTTGGAAGTCTCCATTATAAGAGAAATGCCCAAGGGAAGAAAACCAATTATTACTAAGCTTTTTTTAGAAAATAATAAAGAAAAGGCTTACGAAGAGGTAAAAAAGGAACTTAGAAAGGGCCATCAGGCTTATGTGATTTTACCTTTAATTGAAGAATCTGAAGCTTTAAATTTAAAAGCTTTACTTACTTATGGAGAAGAACTTAAAAATTCTATCTTTTCAGGGTTTAAAGTAGAGCTACTTCATGGTAAGATGAGCTCCTCAGAAAAAGAAAAGATTATGCAAGCCTTTAAAAGAGGGGATATTCAAGTACTAATCTCCACAACAGTAGTTGAAGTGGGAGTAGATGTACCTAATGCTACCGTAATGGTGATTGAACATGCTGAGCGTTTCGGTCTTTCTCAACTTCACCAATTAAGGGGAAGAGTAGGAAGAAGTGACAAACAATCCTATTGTTTCTTAATTGCCTATAATATATCCTTTCAAAGTGAAGCTTATAAAAGATTGCTAATTCTGTGCCAAACTCAAGATGGATTCAAAATTGCAGAAGAGGATTTAAAGCTTAGAGGCCCTGGCGAAATTTTGGGTACACAACAATCTGGTTTTTTAGAATTTAAAAAGGCTGATCCTGTAAAAGACATTGATCTCCTTCTCATGGCTAAAGAGGCTGCCTTTGAACTGATTAAAAAATCTCCTAATTTAGAAGAATATCCTGCCCTTAAAGAGGAACTCTTCAAAAGATGGGAAGAAAGATTAAAACTTTCAGAAGTTGCATAATAGGAGGAGATATGGAAGAAAACTTTAGGATTGGTATCATTGGTGGTGCTGGAAAAATGGGAAGACTCTTTCAAAATTTTTTTCAAAAAAAAGGTTATGAAGTAGTAATTTGTGATAAAGAGGGACTAAGTTATGAAGAACTCATGGAAAATTCTAAAGTGGTGATTTTATCTCTTCCCCTTGATGTATTTCCAGAAGTAGTAAAAAAAATTGCTCCCCGTGTTAAAAATACTCATTGGATTATGGATATATGTTCTCTTAAACTTGAACCTGCAAGAGTAATGAAAAAATTCTTGATAAAAGGAGAACTTATAGCTGCACATCCTCTCTTTGGACCCTTTGAAAAAGATTTAAAGGGAAAAAGATTAGCCTATTATCCTCTCAGAGGAAAAAACTTCTTAAAATGGCTTCTCCCCCTTTTAGAAGAAGAAGGTATAAGGACAATAAAAATTTCACCTAAAAGACATGACGAAATCATGGCCTTGGTGCAGGTGCTTAATCATTTTATGCAAGTTCTTGTAGCTCAAACTATAAAAAAAACCGGCTTTTCTATTAATGAAATTTTTTCCCTTTCAACACCAAGTTTTTTGAAACAATTAGAAATTTTAAAAAGGTTTGCTCATCAAGATGAAAATCTTTATGCACATATCCAACTTGACAATCCCTTTGGAAAAAAAATTCGTCAAATTTTTTGTCGAACCTGTAAGAGTTTAAATCGTGCTTTGAAAAAAGAGGATAAAGAAAGCTTTAAAATATTTGTAGACAATTTTCTGATAGCCAAAGATTTAGCCAAGGAGTTAGAAAATCTATTTGCCCTTGAGGTAAAAGAGCAAGATTAAACCAATTAAAATCATACCGAGACAGAGTACCTGTCCCATGGTCATCCAACCAAAGAGAAGTTGAAAGCTTTGAGCTGGCTCTCTTAAAAATTCAAAGAGAAAACGAAGTACACCATATAATATAAAAAATAATGCAAGTTTTGTGCCATTTTTCCAGGATTTTTTTCTCAGACTCCAAAGAATAAGAAAGAGGAGAAGGCCTGTTACAAGGGCTTCATAAAGCTGTACAGGATGTCGTGGAAAGGGTCCTCCCTCAGGGAAAATCATGCCCCAGGGAAGATTAGTAGGTTTTCCAAAGATTTCTCCATTGATAAAATTACCAATCCTACCAAAAAAAAGCCCCAAAGGTGCAGTTACTATTACAAGATCAGCCCAATAAAGGAAACTTTCGCCCTTTTTTT
>JBKBMM010000089.1:0-4377 GCA_046295835.1 Caldimicrobium sp. | reverse complement strand
GGCTGATGCAAAAGTTACTGAAATTTGGGATAGGGGAAATTTACCAATTTTAGTGGGGGGCACAGGGCTTTATTTAAGAGTCTTTGAATATGGACTTTTTAAAGTAGATGTCAAAGCAGGATTGAGGGCAGAATTACAGAAACGGGCAAAAGAAGATTTGCAAAGTCTCTATCAAGAACTTGAAAAATTAGATCCTCAATATGCCAAAAAAATTCATCCCCACGACAAAGTCCGTATAATAAGGGCTCTTGAAGTAATTTATTCTACAGGAATGCCCTTTTCTTATTTCCATAAAAAAACCCCTTTCTTTTCTTGCAAGCGATATCCTATTTTAAAAATTGGCCTTTATCTTCCGAAGGAAGAACTTTATGCTAAAATCAAGGCAAGAGTGGAAAAGATGATTGAGGCAGGATGGTTAGAGGAGGTTAGAAACTTAAAAGAAAAATTTGGAGAAGAAATTTTTGATAAGATAAAGGCTATAGGCTATAAAGAATTAGCAGAAGTTCTTAAAGGGAGATTAAATTTTGAGAGTGCTATAAAAATTATTCAAAGAAAAAGTAAACTTTATGCTAAAAGACAACTTACTTGGTTTAGAAAAGATAAGGATATTGAATGGTTTCAACCTAAAGATAAGGAAAAAATTGAAGAGCGGATAAGGAAATTTTTAAATTAAGGGAGAGTTTTTTATGGAAAGTATGACGGGATTTGGAAGAGGAATTTATCAGTTAGAGAATTTTCAGGTTCAATGTCTTGCTAAATCTGTAAATCATCGTTTTCTTGAAATAAATCTAAAACTTCCTAAAAGATATACATTCTTAGAAGAACGCATTAGAAAAAAGATTGCAGAGACCTTTGAAAGGGGTAAGATCGAAGTTCTTTTTAAAGTTTATGGATTCTCCTCACAAAATAAAGAAATAATTTTTGATCTTGAATTAGCTAAATCTCTTAAAAATAACTTGGAGTTACTAAAAAATTATTTGGGACTTTCTGGTGAAATCACTTTAGCAGAGATTATTCAGTTTAGAGAAATTACTTTAATAGATGAAAAAGAGGAAGAGTTAGAGGTTTTATGGGAAGAAATAAGACCAGCATTAGAAGAGGCTCTTTTTGAACTGAAAAATTCACGATTAAGAGAGGGTGCGTTATTAAAAGAAAAAATAATGGAATATTTGTTTTTCCTTCAAAGAAAAGTGGAAGAAATTTTTGCTTTAAAAGACAAAATTAAGGCAGAAAATATTAGCAAGTTTAAAATTAGAATTGAAAAACTCTTAGAAGAGTTTAAAGGGAGTCTTGAAGAATCAAGGCTTTATCAAGAGTTAGCTTTCTTACTTGATAAGATGGATTTTAGTGAGGAATTAGAGCGATTTATTATTCATTTAAAATCTCTTAAGGAACTTATAGAGGTACCTAACTCTGGTAAAAGACTTGATTTTATTTGTCAAGAACTTATGCGAGAGATCAATACCCTTTCAAATAAAGCCCAATCCGCAGAAATTTCTCTTATAGCTGTAGAAATAAAAGATTATATTGAAAAAATTAGGGAACAGGTACAAAATGTAGTTTAATAGGGGCTAATATGTGGAAAAAGATAAAGTGGTATGGAGAGCTCATAAAATTTGAGCATACTATTTTTGCTCTGCCCTTTGCCTTAGCAAGTGTAGTAATTCTTATGAAAAAATTGCCAACTTATAGAGAAATCTTTTTTATTTTGCTTGCCTTAGTATCCGCAAGAACAGCGGGAATGTGTTTTAACAGATGGTTAGATAAGACCTTTGATGAGAAAAATCCTCGTACAAGCTCTTGGCCTCATGTTAGCGGCTTAGTCAAAGACTGGGAAATAAAAGTAATTATAACCTTTTCTTTAGTGATCTTTTTTTTAGCTTGTTATTTTCTAAACCAAATAGCCCTACTTCTTAGCCCAATAGTAGTTCTTTTACTATTTATTTATCCCTTAGCTAAGAGATTTACTTATTATCCCCATTTAGTACTTGGTTTGGTTTATTTTCTTATACCTATTGCTGTAGATGTGGCTTTAAATGAAAATATATCTAAAGAGGCGATCCTTTTAGGGATAGCTATGGCTTTTTGGGTTGCAGGTTTTGATATACTTTATAGCCTCCAAGATTACCAATTTGATTTAAAAATGGGCCTAAAATCAATACCCGTAAGGTTTGGCATTAAAAATGCCCTTAAGTTTGCGCGTTTTTTTCACCTAATTACTTTCTTCTCCCTCTTGTTTCTTGGGTTCTTTTATAAAGAGGCAGGTTGGCTTTATTTTTTAGGGCTTTTACTTTTAGCCCTTTTCCTTTTATATGAACATAGCCTCATTTCAGAAAAGGATCTCTCTAAAATTAATAAAGCCTTTTTTACTATAAACGGTTATATAGGAATAACTTATTTTATAATAGTTTTGTTAGATAGGTTTTTCTTTTAGATGCAGAATAATACTTTAAAAACTTTTGCCTTTATTAATCAAAAGGGTGGAGTAGGAAAAACAACCCTTGCTATCAATTTAGCTCGGGCACTTACTCTAAAAGGATATAAAGTATTGTTGATAGATTTTGATCCACAAGCAAATGCAGGAAGTGGTTTAGGTATTAAAGTAAATAAGGAACTAAGTGTCTATCAAGCTATAGTTGAAGAAACCTGCGAGCCTTTTATTAAAGAACCCTATCCAGGGTTTTATATATTGCCTTCTTCAATTGATTTAGTAGGCTTAGAGTTAGAATTGGCTGAACTTGAAGATAGAGAATTTGTTTTAAGGGATCTTCTTAAAAATTCCACCTTTCGTGGAGAATCTCTTCTTTCCTTTTTTGATTTTGTTTTTATTGATTCCCCTCCCTCTTTAAGCTTAATTACAGTGAATATTCTTACTGCTGCACAAGGTGTAATTATTCCTCTACAATGTGAATACTACGCATTAGAAGGTTTATCTTTATTAGTAAGAACTATTAGAAAAATTAAAGAAGTATTTAATCCTGAGCTCAGACTTTTTGGGATGGTTCTAATGATGTATGATCCAAGAAATAGACTTACTCATGAAATAGCCGAAGAAGTAAAAAGGCATTTTAAATGGATCCTTTTTGACAGTGTCATTCCCAGAAGCATTCGTATTAGTGAGGCTCAAAGTTTTGGAAAACCCATATTAGATTATGAACCTCAGCATAAAGTTAGCGAAGCCTTTAAAAAATTGGCGGATGAATTTCTTTTAAAACTGAAAAAATAGAAAATGAAAAAGAAGGTTGCTTCTGCTTTTATTGAGAAGGAGGGCAAGGTTCTTTTAGTAAAAAGGCCCATTTTCAAGAAAAGAGGAGGGCTTTGGGAATTTCCAGGAGGAAAAATAGAAAAGGGAGAAACTCCAGAAGAAGCCATTATTAGAGAATTACAAGAAGAATTAGGGCTTATAGGAGAACCTGAAAACATATTGGCAAAAATTGAACACACTTACGAAGATGAAACCATAGAACTATTTTTAATTAAGGTTAATATAAAGAACGAGCCTCAACTTTTAGAGGCTGATGATTTAATTTGGATACCTTTTGATGAGATTCAAAGTCTTTCTCTTTGCCCTGCTGATAGAAAACTTATAGAAACTTTGCTTTATATAAATAAGACCTTAAAAGAGTTCTTTTAATAGATCATCTACTGATTTTTCTTCATCATTTTTAAAGGGAATAAATTCTGTCTGTTCCAAACTAAGTTCTGCATAAAAAGGATATCCAGATGGGCTGCGGAAACTTATTTTTCTTGCTTGAGAAGTATTTAAATAGGTATCAATATACATAGTGATTGTATGGGAGATGGAGATGGCCTTTGGCTGATTATTCTTAGCAATAAGGCCATATTTTGCTTCAATTTTTTTCCTAAAATTGCCAATAATTTGATTAACCATTTCTCCAAGAAAATTTATAACTTCCTCTGAAGAGGGATCTTTTGCGATCTCCTCTTCAGGAATGCCTAAAAAACGCATAGCTTGCGTATATAATTCAAAGGCTGCCTCTTTAGAAAAGTTCATACAGAGAAGTCCATTATAGTCTCCTGTAAACTCAAGGAAAGCTCCCATATCTGGTCTGAGGGAGACAAAATTAATTTTTTGTAAAGTTGGAGCATATTTAATTTCAGCACCAGTATTACTCTCTAAAACCTCCTTAGTTGCTTCAGCTAAAATCTCAGAGAGCTCATTGAGTGTGTTTTTTCTTTTTTCAGCCATTTCCTTATACTCCTTTAAATTTTTTCTAAATTTCCAAAGGAAGTAAAAGTGGAAAGATAAGCCAGTTTAATTGTGACCCCTGCTGGACCATTTCTTTGTTTCCCAATTATAATCTCTGCAATTCCTTTGTCTGGGCTGTCTTTGTTATAAACTTCATCTCTATAGAT
>JBKBMM010000088.1:0-4394 GCA_046295835.1 Caldimicrobium sp. | reverse complement strand
CCCCAGCAAAAGCTCCTAAATAATATCCAATAAAAAGAACTCCTAAGGTTTGTAAGGTGAGGGGAACAGGTGTAAAAGAAAGAGGTATTCTTATTTGAGAAAAAAGGGCTAAAAGAAGGCTAAAGGAAAAAATTAAAGCTATTTTTCCTAAAAGCTCTCTTTTCATTTCCCAGATACCTTCCCTTTTATCCATAGCATCACCTCAAATTTTGCCCTGTGAGAACTTTAATATTTATATGGGTCTAACAGGGGAAACTTCACAATTTTCCCCACACAAAGAACTTCTCACTGGGCATATTTTATTTTTGAAATAATATATCATACTTCTTTTACCTTTCAACTTCTTTTCAGCACTTTGCTATAAAAATTTAACTGCCACTTACTCACTTTTACTTGAATTTTTTCTTAAAGGTGTTTTATTTAAAAATTGAATTAAAAATTTAAACTAAGGTGAGGATCTATGAGAAAAACTAAAAGATTTGTTATAGCCTTCATATTCATTTTTTTTATTATTTTTCTTGTTTCACAAGCTATATCTATAGAAAAGAGAGATGAGACATTCAAGGCTCTAAGAATTTTTTCTCAGGTGTTTCGGCTAATTGAAGAAAACTATGTTTCTGAAGTTAATCCAAAGGATCTTATTTTTGGGGCTATTGATGGAATGCTTTCTTCTCTGGATCCACATTCTTCTCTAATGAAGCCAGAAGAATTCAAAGAATTAGAAATTGAAACCAAAGGTTCCTTTACAGGAATCGGGATTGAAATTACAATTAAGGACGACATTTTGACTGTGGTTGCTCCTATTGAAGATACTCCAGCTTGGAAGGCTGGAATTAAGCCAGGAGATAGAATTTTAAAAATTGATGATAAATCAACTAAGGGAATGAAGATAAATGAAGCGGTTAAACTTTTGAGAGGTCCTAAGGGAACAGCTGTAAAATTAACAATTCTAAGAAATGATAAAGATATTAAAGAAATTACCCTAATTAGAGATGTTATTCCTATAAGAAGTGTGAAAGCTAAATTGCTTGAACCTGGTTATGGGTATATTAGAATTTCACAGTTTCAAGAAAAAACCCTTCAAGAATTGGTACAGTCTTTAAAAGAATTAGAAAAAGGAGGAGAATTAAAGGGGCTCATTTTAGATTTAAGAAATAACCCTGGTGGTCTTCTCTCGTCAGCTGTTGAAGTAAGTGATGAATTTTTAGAAAATGGAACCATCGTTTCAATTAAGGGAAAAAATAAATCCAATCAAATGGAATTCAAAGCTGAGCCTAACCCCAAGGATAGAAAACATAAATATCCTATTGTAATTCTTATAAATCATGGAACAGCTTCAGCAGCAGAAATTGTAACTGGAGCTTTGAAAGATCATAAAAGGGCTTTAGTAATAGGTGAAAAAAGTTTTGGCAAAGGGTCTGTGCAGACTGTTATTCCAATTGAAGATAACTATGCGGTAAGGCTTACCACTGCTCTTTATTATACCCCCAGTGGAGTGAGCATCAATAAGCAAGGAATTAAACCTGATATTGAAATACCCCAGAAGGAATTAAGTTTAAAAAAAGCTAAAGAAGAAAAGGAAGTTGATGAGGAATCGGGAAATCAAACTGTAAAAAGTATCTTCTCTTTAGATTTAGATAAAGACCTTCAAGTGCAAATGGCTTTAACTATTTTAAAAAATTTAGAAATAATTTCCCAACTAAAATATTAAAGAGTGATGTTTAATCTAATTACCTTTATTTTTATTGCACCAATACTACTTTTTGCGCTTACTATACACGAATTTTCACATGGCTATGTTGCATACCTTTTAGGAGATCCAACTCCTAAAAGAGCAGGTAGGCTCACCTTGAATCCCATAAGACATCTTGACCTTTTTGGAACCCTCACACTATTTATAACTCAAGCTATTGGATGGGCAAAGCCTGTGCCTATAAATCCTAATTATTTCAAAAATCCCTGGAGAGATATGGCAATTACCTCTGCAGCAGGGCCACTTTCTAATTTCCTCTCTGCCATAATTTTTGCCTTCTTATACAATATATTTTTCTCCCTCAATATCTCCTTTGGATCTATGAAGATTTCAGAACCTCTCACACTTCTTTTCTATATTGGCGTAAAAATTAATCTTGGCTTAGCTATTTTTAATTTCCTACCCATACCTCCTTTAGATGGAAGCAAAGTCTTGGTCAAATTTTTGCCTGAATCAATACGGGAAGATTTCCTGCGTTTGGAATTATTTGGATTTTTTATTATTTTAATTCTTGCTTTAACAGGTATTTTAGGGAAAACTCTTTATCCCCTTTTGAGTTTCCTCTCTTCTACAATTATCTATTTTACATCACTAATGGTTTTTTAAAAAATTTTCTCTAAAAATTAAGGGGATAAAAAAAAGAGGGAGTAAGGCTATAATAAAGGTTAATCCAAAAAAATAGAAATATCCTAAAGATTTTGCGCCAAAACCACTTATAGTGCGAGAAAACACCAAGGTTAAGCTAAAAAGCATTGAAAAAATGGCATAGTGCGTGGATGAGAATTCTTTTTTACAAAGGCTGGTTAAAAAAGTTAAAAAGGCTGAAGTTCCAAGACCACCAGTAAAACTCTCAATGATACTTGCAAAGTAAACCCCTCTCCTATCCACCTCTGGAAGGGCAACCACAGTATAACCTAAATTGGAAAAGGCTTGCAAAAACCCCATGACCAATAAAGACCTTTTAATACCAAGAATATTAATATAATATCCTCCAATAAGTGATCCAAAAATAGTAAATATCACCCCTATTACTCCTGATATTATTCCAATTTCAGTTTTGGTAAAACCTTTATCTACCCAAAAGGGATAAATCATCCCGCCAAGTAGAGCATCCCCAATTTTGTAAGTAGCAATAAATAAAAGCAAGATAAAAACCTTTTCATACTTTAAAATCTCTTTAACAGGTTCTACATACTGATTGAGAATACTTAACCTTTGAGTTTTTTTAAATTTCATGCGAAACTCTTTTCTAAAAAAAACTATTAAAGTAAAGCAAGAGAGAAAAATTGCTAAATATAGCAAGAGAAATTTTGTGGCTAAATAATCAGAAAGGGAAACCAGTAATCCTCCTGAAACTATAAGGGCAATTCTATAGGCTGAAATTCTAAGTCCATTTGCCTTGCCTAATTCCTCCTTAGGGATATACTCTATGATGAAGCCATCTAAAGCAGTGTCATAAAGCGCTGAAAAAAAGGGCAATAGAAAGAGAAGATACCAAAAAAGCTTGGAATCCACAGAAAAAAAGGAAAGGGAAAATATAATCATACCCATTCCCAAGAGGGCAGAGCTTAGCCAATAAATTTTGTAGCCATAGCGATCAACAAGAGGTGCCCAGAGAGGCTTTAAACTCCAAAAAATACCTGCTGAAGAAATAAGACCTATATGAACTAAATCAATTCCCTGTGTCCTTAAAAAAACGGGTATAAAGGTGTAAAAAAAACCAAAGGGAATACCAGACAAAAAATATAGTAAAGTTATCCAAAAAAGTTTTCCGGGTTTTCTTGGCATTAGGAGGTTAAAAGTTTAACCAAAGAGTTCCCTTTTTATCTCCTCACCCCTGTAGATTTTCTTCTCTTTTTTTATTTTATGACCGTAATATAAGATAGGAATAAGGAAAATGGAAAGTAAAGTAGAGCCAATAGTGCCAAAAATTAACGAAATAGCCAGTCCATTAAAAATGGGATCAAAGAGGATTACAAAAGCCCCAACAATAATTCCAGTTGCTGTTAATAAAATAGGACGTGTCCTTACCACAGCAGATTCAACAACAGCTAAGGGAAGAAAAATTCCTTTGTTAACCCTTTTTTCAGCAAAATCTACCACTAAAATAGAATTTCTCACTATTATTCCTGATAGTGCAATAAATCCTATCATAGATGTAGCTGTGAAAAATGCCTTCATAAAAAAGTGCCCTGGGATTATTCCTAATAAGGTAAGAGGAATGGGAGCCATAATCACTCCAGGAATTTTCCAGTCCTTAAACCACGCCAAAATTAACACATACATAACAAAAATAGCTCCTATAAAGGCTAAACCTAAATCTCTAAAAACCTCTAAGGTAATATGCATTTCACCATCCCATTTAATAGCCATTCCTTCCTCAACAACAGGATGACTTAGCCAATATTCTTTAATATCCCCATAAGGATTAGATAATTTTTTTATTTTATCTCTAACATCAAAAATCCCATATACTGGGGCTTCAAATTTACCTCCTGTATCACCTATGACATAAATTACTCTGCGTAGGTTCTTATGATAAATACTAAAAGGCACTTGGTCTTCCTTTATTTCAGCAACTTCTACAAGAGGAACATTTTTACCCTCAGAATTAACAATCTTTAGCGTTCTCAGTTTCTCC
>JBKBMM010000087.1:0-4422 GCA_046295835.1 Caldimicrobium sp. | reverse complement strand
ATACTTTTGACAGAAGCGGATAAGGAGCTTGATGAAACTTATAATATAGAAAAAGAGAGTATTTTAATGAATTTGGGTAAGGGGCTTGGTTTTCTTGCTACTACAGCAAGTACCGCTCCCTTTATTGGACTTTTTGGAACTGTGTGGGGAATTATGCGGTCTTTTCATGAAATTGGTCTACAAGGTAGTGCGAGCTTAGCAACAGTTGCACCAGGTATTGCTGAAGCTTTAATTAACACAGCTATGGGTTTATTTGTTGCTATTCCTGCAAGCATTGCCTATAACTCCTTTCTACTAAAAAGAGAAAAACTTAGTAAAGAATTAGAAGTCATTTATAGAAAAATTAAAATAATTTCTAAAAGAGAGTTATTAAAATGAGGTCTTGCAAAATCATAAAAATGATAGTAATATAGTAAATTATCAAATTTGAGGAGGGGTCTATGGGGGCACAAGTTATTACCGACCAAGATTTTGAAAAGGAAGTTCTTCAGTCAACTATTCCAGTTTTGGTAGATTTTTGGGCAGCCTGGTGTGGTCCATGTAGAGCAATAGCACCTGTTATAGAAGAATTAGCAGAAGAATATGCGGGAAAAGTAAAGATATGCAAGCTTAATGTAGATGAAAATCCTATTACACCAGGTAAATATGGGATTAGGGCAATTCCAACCTTGATAATTTTTAAAGATGGACAAGCAGTGGAAACCATTGTAGGCGCAGTTTCTAAGGCAACTTTAGTTAATGCTCTAAATAAAGTTGTTAGCTAAAAATTTAGTTGATTTTTACGATTTAATTATTATTGGTGGGGGGCCAGCGGGATTAACTGCTGGCCTTTATGCTAAACGTGCACTTTTAAATACATTATTAATTGAAAAAGGCCCCCTTGGAGGCCAAGTTATCTATACAGATCTCATTGAAAATTATCCAGGGTTTCCAGAGGGTATATCTGGTTATGATTTAATGGAGCTTTTTAAGAAACAGGTAGAAAAATATGGTCTTCCTATCTATCAAGGTGAAGTAAAGGACTTTAAAGATTACCATGACTACAAGGAAGTTTTACTTTCCTCAGGTGAGAGTTTAAAAGCAAAAGCCCTTATTCTTGCCTTAGGGGCAAGCCCAAAAAAACTTAATATTCCAGGAGAAAGGGAATTTACGGGCAAGGGTGTTTCCTATTGTGCCATATGTGATGGGCCTTTTTATAAAGGAGAAATTGTAGCAGTGGTTGGTGGTGGAAACACTGCATTACAAGAAGCTCTTTATTTAACTAAATTTGCTAATAAGGTATATCTTATTCATAGAAGAGAAAGTTTTAGGGCAACTGCTATTCTTCAAGAAAAGGTAAAAGAGAATCCTAAAATTGAGCTACTTTTGCCAAGGGTAGTAGAAAAAATTAAAGGGAAAGATAAAGTAGAGGGGATTTTAGTTAAAAATCTTAAAACTAATGAGATTCAAGAATTAGAGGTAAGTGGTGTTTTTATTTTTATTGGGCTAACACCACAAACAGAATGGTTAAAGGGTAAGATTGCTTTAGACGAAGGTGGTTTTATATTGACAGATAGAGAGATGAGAACCAATGTTCCTGGTGTGTTTGCTTGTGGAGATTGTATAAGTAAAAAATATAGGCAAATAATCAATGCCTGTGGGGAAGGCGCAGTTGCTGCTCTCTCTGCAGAAGAGTATATTAAAGGATTATAACTGTGCTAAAGCATAATAGAGTGCTGCTTTTAGTGTTTTTCTTACTTTTTTTCAGTGGGTGTGCTAAAGTACCTGATCCTTTGAAAATATGGCAAGCAAGAGAGGTCAAAATTAAAGAAGATACACCTTTAGGGGAACTAGTAAGTAAGGCTGAGAGATATTTTACAAGGGGTCAGTATGACCTTGCTTATCAATATTATGAAGATGTAAAAAATAAATATCCTGGAACACCAGAGGCAGTTCTTGCAGAGCTTAGGCTTGCAGATATAAAGTTTTGGTCTGGTGAGTATTTAGAGGCTATTACCCTTTATGAGGAGTTTGAAAAATTTTATCCCACTAATGAGGCTATCCCTTATGTAATCTTTCAAATAGGAACCTGTTATTACAAACTTAGACAAACTGTGGATAGAGATCCTACCTATGCAAAAAAGGCTATAGAGACTTATCAAAGGCTTATAGCTACCTTTCCCAAAAGTCCTTATAATTTTGAGGCTGAAAGGAGAATAAAAGAATTAAGAGAACTCTTAGCAGCTCATGAGCTCTATGTGGCAAAATTTTACTATAAGATTAAATATTATCGTGCAGCATACAAGCGTCTGCTTTATTTAATTGAAACCTATCCTGAAACTTCTTCAGCCCTTCAGGCTAAGCAGTTATTAGATCGCTATTATAGAATGGCTTTGAAAGAGACAGAAGAGTTAAACAAAGCTGAAAAGAGAGACTTTTTTGGTGGATTGGTGCCTTAAAATTTAAGAAGAATAGGGAAATTCAATCACCCTTTCAGCTGAAGGGAGGCTTTCTTCTCTTTCTTTTTCCACAAAGTCTTCTAACTTTAGAAAGGGGGATTTGCTTGAAGGTGGAAAGAGACCAATTTTTTCAATTACAAGGCCCATATCTTGCCCACATCGGGGACAGCTTTTTAATTCCTCAGAAAAACAAAACTTACATTTAGGACATCTCATGGCTATCTCCCTTTCACATATTTTTATTTATTATAAAGCTACCTTTAAATTTAATCAACCAACCTTTTAGAATTTTGCTTTTAATGCCTTTTCTGTCCTAAGTTATGTGCATCGGTAGAATTTTTGATTTTTTCTATTTTAAGAAGGGGTTACCAAAAAAGGATTTTAAGGTGCTATTAAAAAGGTTTTCCTTAAATTGATGAGTTAAATTCAAATTACTAAGTTTGGGATCCTAGCAAACTTATTTCAAAGACTTTTTATGAGGGTTTCCACTTTTTCTTTGATTTGGTCTCGAACTTTTCTAAAGGCATTAAGTTTGGCTACAGGATAGGGGCTTGATACCTTTGCTGGATCTGGAAGCCCCCAATGTTCTATTTTTGCTCCTGGCACAAAAGGACAGGTTTCTGCTGCATGATCACAAAGGGTAATAATTAAATCAAGCTCTTTAAGAGGAATTTCTTCCAAGCCTTTTGAATATTGATCTGAGATATCTATACCTATTTCCTTCATAACTTCAAGGGCAATTGGATGAATATAACCAGTGGAATTTGAGCCTGCAGAATATACTTCTACTTTTTTATTATAGAGTATAGAAAAATGTTTTGCAAAGCCCTCTGCAATTTGGCTTCTTGCTGAATTTCCTGTGCATATAAATCCTATTTTAAGAGGCTTAGTTTGCATTTTTATCTCCTAACTTCTTTTTTTAACTCCTTAGAGCTTCGCTTTCTTCTAAATCTTTGCCGCAGCATTTTTTATATTTTTTTCCAGAGCCGCAAGGGCAGGGATCATTTCGTCCTATCTTATGAACCCTTATTGGTTGAGCTTTTTCTTCTGATGAAGGATTTTCAGAAAAAAGATCTTCTCTCTTAAATTGAAGTCTCTTTTCGTCAATTTCGCCTTCTTCCAGCACCATCTTTTCCACCCTTTCTGCCTCTTCTCTTACTTCTACTCTAAATAGATAGGAAAGGGTGATTTCTCTAATCTTTCGCATAAGTTCAAGAAAGAGATTAAAGGCCTCTTTTTTATATTCTTGAAGGGGATTTTTTTGTCCATACCCCCTTAAGCCAACTGCTTCTTTAACTTGATCAAGAATTAATAGATGCTCCTTCCATTGGGTATCAATGGTGGTAAGAAGAAAGTATTTTTCTAAATTCCTCATGAGATCAGGGCCAATAATTTTTTCTCTTTGTTCATACATTTTAGTGGCTTCTTGGAGAAGAATATTTATTAGTTCACTTTTATTTTTTATTTCTGGTAAAGAGGGTTTAAAATTGAAGATCTCTTTAAATTGTGCAAGTAGGTTTTCAATGCCCTCAGGGCTAAGATTTTTTTCTTCTAGGATATTAAGATTAGTAAGTTCTTGTACGGTTTCTTCTATCATTGAAAGAATCCAATCTTTAATGTTTTCACTTTTTAGAATTTCTTTTCTTTGAGAATAGATAGTTTCTCTTTGTTTATTCATGACATCATCATATTCAAGAAGATGTTTTCTGATTTCAAAGTGATAGGCTTCTACCTTTTTTTGAGCCTGTTCTATAGCTTTATTCAGCCAGGGATGTTCTAAGGGTTCTCCCTCAGGGAGTCCTAATTTTTCCATTAAGCTTTTGAGTTTCTCTGAGCCAAAGAGGCGAAGGAGATCATCTTCTAAAGAGAGAAAGAATCTGCTTGCTCCTGGATCTCCTTGTCTACCAGCTCTTCCTCTCAATTGATTATCTATTCTTCTTGACTCATGTCTCTCTGTGCCAATTATGTATAGTCCCCCTAATTC
>JBKBMM010000086.1:0-4552 GCA_046295835.1 Caldimicrobium sp. | reverse complement strand
AAAAGGGTTTTTCTCCCATTCCCAAGCTACTCCATAATCATAACTTATTAAATTAGCTAAGGGATTATTCACAAAGACCTCATTCATAAATTGAGAATATTCGTCATTGGCAAAACGATTTTCATCTATAAAGGCAGTAGCATCAATTATACCTAAGGTCATTTTAAGAGTGCTATTTCCTGGTAGGTCAAGGCTTCTTGCATACCAAAGCTCTTTGATATGATCCCTGGAACGACCATTAATATTATGCAAATCCTCTCTTAAATCCATAGCTAAAGGTTTAAGAAAATAGGGACTATATTTATTAATTCCATTTTCTTTAGCCCAACCTACTCTTATAGCAAATTCATCTTGGGGAGTTAATTTTATACTTAAAGTAGCATCTACTACTCCAGCCCCCCGATCTTTCTCTTTAAAATCTCCCTTTTCCTTTTCTAACCACTGGTGAACTAAAGAAATATTTCCGCTAAGCGAGATTTTGTCATTTAGTTCTATAGCATGTAAGTCCTTTTGATTTGTTAAAAGACAAGCAAAAAAAGCTAATACTAATTTTTTCCTCCTCATCTTCCCCTCCTTTTAAGTTAATTTTTTCACTTCTTTTAAAACTTTTTACACAAATTTTAATACTTTTTTTATTTTTTTGCAACTCTCCTGATACAGGGTCTTTTAGGACGGTCTCTTATCTTATAATGTCTCGTAAGATGGACTTGGATAAAATTTCTGGAATCTAAAGATTAAATCCTTGACTTTTATTAATGTTTAGGTAACATTAATATATATAATCACAAAGGAGGAGGTAGATTATGCCAATTTACATAGTACTATCTAAGCTTACAGATGATGGAAGGGAAACTATAAAGGAGAAGCCCCATCGTATTTTTGAAGTTAATAAAGAGCTTGAGGCTATGGGAATTAAGGTATTACAACAATATGCTGTGCTTGGTCCTTATGATTTTGTAAATATAATAGAGGCTCCTGATAATGAGACAGTTATGAAAATGTCTATTGAGCTTGGAGCAAGGGGAACAGTTGAACTAATGAGTCTTCCTGCAGTAAGAATTGATGAATTTCTAAAGATTATTAAATAAAATATTTTAAACTTTGTATTGTTTATTAACCTTGGATTAAGGAGCAAAGGGTTATTGCCTTTTGCTCCAGTTTACTAAGGTAAAGCTAAAAAGATTAACTTCTGATGAATATCTTTTTATACAAAAAAGGTATTTTCTTTATCAGGAATTTCCTTTCTGGGAAGTTTTGAAATATCTTCTCTAAAAGCATAGAAGACTTTAAAATTTTTCCTCAACTCATTGATTACTTCTTCCATTTTCTCCTTTGGAAGTTCTTCAACTCTAAGAAAAACCATCCTTTTATGTTCTGGTTTAAGGTCTTTTTGATCATCTTCTACAGGAAAGGCCATTTCTTCTTTCCAGGTTAAGAGACTATATGGAATTACCTCATATTTTTTGAGAATTTCAAATAGGGTTATCAAATCATTGGGATGATTAATAAGAAGTGCTATTTGATAGGGACTATAATATATCCCTGTTATATTTACGAAGAGTTTAAAGATATCTGTTTGGGTAATAATTCCTACTACATGGCCTTCATTGTCAACTACAGGTAAGCCTGAAATTTTATTTTCAAGCATAAGTACTGCTGCATATTCTACAGTATCATCGGGATGTACAGTAATAGGATCCTTGGTCATGATATCTTTTAATTTCAATTCAGAAAGAATATAATAAAGTTCATGAACCTCAAAAGTAGTAGTTTTTGATGGAGCTACTTCTTTAATATCTCTATCTGTAATAATTCCAACAAGTTTATTATCCCTTGTTACAGGAATTCTTCTAATTTTGTGTTCTTTTAATAGCTGAATAGCCTTCAGAATTGAGGTATTTTCATCAAGGGTTATTACATGTTCTGACATCCAATCTTTGACTAACATAAAGAAACCTCCTTAATTTGATTAATTTAATCCCCCATAGCTATGCAAACCTGACAAGAGGAAATTAACTCCAAAGTAGGTAAATAACACTGCTATAAAGCCAAGGATACTAAGAAAAGCAAGTTTTTTTCCATGCCATCCTCTGATAAGTCGAGCATGTATTGCCCCTGCATAGATAAACCAAGTAATTAAAGACCAGGTTTCCTTGGGATCCCAACTCCAGTAATTTCCCCAGGCCTGATCTGCCCAGATAGCTCCTGTTATGATACCCAAGGTTAGCCAGAGAAATCCAAAAAGCATGGTTTTATACATTAAATTATCTAACTGACTTTTCTCAGGGAGATGTTTTTCTATGGAAGCCTTATGACTTAAGAAATAAAAAATTCCTAAAACAAAAGCAATCCCGAAGGCTGCATAGCCAATAAAGCAAGTAGTTACATGGGCAATTAGCCAATTGCTTTTAAGAGCTGGAATAAGTGGTTTGATAGTTGAGTCTGCTACAAAGCTTGCAAAGGCCATAATAAGAGAGGCTAAAATAAAAACAAGACTTCCGAAGATTTTTTTCTGTAATTTTAGTTCCCAAAAGAGATAAATGCCTGCGATGGCAAGCCCAAAGAAAACCAAAGATTCATAAAGATTAGAAAGAGGAACATATCCATAACCAGTTTGATGAGTTTGTATCCATCTTATTATAAAGGCTAAGATATTGGTAAGAAAGCCTCCCCAAGCAAGGGATGAACCAATTAAAGCTCCTCTTTCCCAGCCATATATCCAGTGCACTAAATAAATGACACCAGCAAGAAGATAAATAAAGGTAACTAAGGTAAATAAAAAGGCATTATCTGGTAAGAAAGTTTTTTCATAAAAGCACACCAAGAAGTAAAGAGCTATAGCTAAAATTAGGCCAATTATGGGACTTTTTATTTTCATAAAACCCTCCAATAGTAAAGGGTAATCAGATTTTATTCTAAAACAAAATTTCAAAATAACAATTCTTAAAATTTTAAAGTTTCACTAAAGGTGCTAACTTGAGACATATTTCTTCCCAGTCCTTTTCTCCTCTTTCTACCATGTCCATAAATTCTTCAAGCTCTTTGGTGAATTCTTCTGAGACATACTCAGAGAATTTCTCTACTAAATATTTATAGACCTCTTTACCAAGAGTGGTAGGGACTAAGCTTCCATTCTTAAGTTCGTAAATGTAATATCTGTGGAGCAGGGTTGAGACTATTTCAGCATAAGTAGAGGGTCTACCAAGCCCCCGTTTCTTCATTTCTTGAATCAGGCTTCCCTGGTTATAAAGATAAACCTTAGGAACTTTGTTAAGCTCTATTTTTTCTGGTTTTGCATCTTCTTTATAAGTAAAAATAGGTGGACTTTTCCAGATTAGGCCAAAGCCTTTTGTGAGGATTTCCAAATTAAGAATTTCCTTCCAGCTATAAGAAGGGAGAAGAAATTGAAATTCAGCTTTTAAAAGTCGCATAGGTTTCATCTGTGAGGCCATAAATCTGCGAAAAATAAGCTCATAAAGTCTAAAGGAGTCTTTAGGATTTTTAAAGGTAATTAAACCATGGGCTGTTCTTAATTTAAGTTCTTTTAAATCCCAAGGATGAGTTGGTCTAATTCCTTCATGGGCACCTTCTTTTGACCACTCTCGAGCAAAAAAATACTCACTACCAAAGTTTTGCTCAATATAAGGTTTAGCTACAAGATAACGACCTGTCTCAGAGATTCTCGTTGAGTCTGTGCGATGATATGTAATTAATCCTAATTCAAAAAGTTCTTGGAGTAAATCCATGGTGTAGGAAGTGGAAAAATGAAAATTATAATAGGCTTCTTCTAAAATAGTATCTGTAGTATATGGAGGTGGGGGAGAGAGCTCTTCTTCAAAACGCTTAATTTCCTCAATCTTAAGTTTAGGTAGTTCTTGATAGACCTTTTTAGCAAGGTCTTTATCTTCTATTTCTACTGTAAAATAATATTCATTTAAGATAAAGCTCAAACGATATTTATATTCTTTTGCTTCTTCAGCTCTTTTAATGACCCATCCCAAAACAGGTGTTTGCACTCTGCCTGCAGAGAGATTTTTTTTATTAAAGACCTTCCAAAGTTCTTGGGAAAGAGAAAAACCTACCCAACGATCTGCAACTCTCCTTGCAAGTTGAGCTTTTACACGAGAAAGATTAAAAAAAGAGGCTAATTCTAATGCCTTCCTAAAGGCTCTTGGGGTTACCTCGTGAAATTCAAGACGTTTAATATTATGTTGATAAGGTCTAAGGTTGATATAAAGGTCATAGGCAATTTTTTCTCCTTCTGAGTCTGGATCAGAAGCAATAAAAGTTTCTGTGGCACAATAGGCAAGTGTTCTAAGCTCTGTAATGATTTCTCTTTTATCAAAAAGGTCTTTTCCTCCTTCTTCATCTACCAATTCTTGCCTTGATTTTTTATCAATTTTTATAGTATCAAAGAGTGGATAAAAGTGTCCATTTTTATGTAATACTCCAAAGATTCCTTCTTTTCTTGAGAGATTAAAAAGATGTCCTAAGGAAGCACAAATAGTTAGGAGTTTATCTTCCATGGGAATTTCATAAACCATAAGATTTT
>JBKBMM010000085.1:0-4597 GCA_046295835.1 Caldimicrobium sp. | reverse complement strand
AGGATTTCAAATTCCTATTTTAACAAATTCACTTTTTTCTAAGGCCCGTATATTAGATATAAAGATTGACAAGATCAAAAGAGAATTAGCTGATAACAAAATAGTTGTAGTTGCAGGTTTTCAAGGGGTTACAGAGGAGGGTGATATAACTACTTTGGGTAGAGGAGGCTCAGATACTACTGCTGTTGCCTTGGCAGCTGCCCTCAAGGCTGATCTCTGTGAGATCTATACTGATGTAGAAGGAGTGTTTACAGCTGATCCCAGAATTGTACCTTCTGCAAGAAAGCTGCACAAAATCACTTATGAAGAGATGTTGGAGATGGCAAGTTCTGGAGCCAAAGTACTTGAAATGAGATCAGTTGAATTAGCTATGATTTATAAGGTTCCTTTGGTGGTGCGTTCAAGTTTTAATTATAATGAAGGTACTCTTATTACTGAGGAGGATGAAGAAATGGAGAAGGTTTTGGTATCAGGGGTAACTTATAATAAAAATGAAGCAAGAATTAGTATTTATGGAGTTCCTGATAAACCAGGAGTTGCAGCTAAAATCTTTGGTCCTATTGGTGAGGCGGGGATAGTAGTGGATATGATTATTCAAACTGGAAGGCCTGATGGGAAGGCAGATCTTACCTTTACAGTCCCAAGAACTGATTTTAAACAGGCTTTAGAAATAGTAGAAAAAGTTTGTCATGAACTTGGAGTAGAAAAGATTGAGGGAGATGAAAAAATTGCCAAGGTTTCTATTATTGGAGCAGGAATGAGAACGCATTCAGGAGTAGCTACAAAAATGTTCGAAACCTTAGCTAAGCACGGAATCAATATCATGATGATTTCCACAAGTGAAATAAAAATATCCTGTGTTATTGATGAAAAATATACTGAACTTGCTGTAAGGGCTTTACATGAAGCCTTTAATTTAGAGGGAAAAGGTAAAGAGGAAAAATGAGAAAAGTGGAAATTTATGATACCACTCTAAGAGATGGTTCTCAGGCAGAAGAGATTAATTTTTCTTTAGAGGATAAAATTCGTCTTGCACTAAAACTTGATGAGTTAAAAATTGACTATATTGAAGGCGGTTGGCCTGGGTCCAATCCTAAGGATGCCCAATTTTTTAAAGAAATAAAGGATTATGCTCTCAAACATGCTCAAATAGTAGCCTTTGGTAGTACTCATCATCCTAAAAAAAATCCGGAGACAGATGAAATTTTTCAAAGTTTACTTCAGGCTAAAACTAATGTGGTGACAATTTTTGGTAAGAGTTGGACTATCCATGTGAAAGAGGCTTTAAAAACCACTTTAGAGCATAATTTGCAGATAATAGAAGACTCTGTGAGTTATCTTAAGAAGCATGTATCTAAAGTTTTTTACGATGCGGAACATTTTTTTGATGGTTTTAAGGAAGATCCCAATTATGCCCTGGAGACTATAAAAAGAGCTTACAAGGCAGGTGCAGATTGTCTTGTGCTCTGTGATACAAATGGGGGGACTCTTCCTCATGAAATAGCTGAAATTATTCAAAGGGTTAAATCTGAATTAGGAGAGGTACCTCTTGGTATTCATGCTCATAATGATTCAGACTGTGCGGTAGCCAATTCTCTTGAGGCAGTTCGTTTAGGTGCGGTACAGGTTCAGGGAACTATAAATGGAATTGGTGAACGGTGTGGAAATGCCAATCTTTGTTCTATAATTCCTAATTTAGTGTTAAAAATGGGTTATAAACTCTCAGCAGAAGATAGATTATTTAAGCTCACTGAGGTTTCTCGCTATGTATTTGAAATAGCCAATCTTCCTCATCCTTCAAGGCTTCCCTATGTGGGTAGGTCAGCCTTTGCTCACAAAGGTGGGGTACATGTTTCTGCAGTGCTTAAGACTCCAAGAACTTATGAACATATTGATCCAGCACTTGTGGGTAATGTGAGAAGAGTACTTGTTTCTGAGCTTTCTGGAAGAAGTAATATTCTCTATAAAGCTAAAGAACTTGGAATAGAATTAGATACTGAGAGTGCCTTGGTGAATAAAATTGTGGAAGAAATTAAAAAGCTTGAAGCAGAGGGTTATGAATTTGAAGCAGCTGAGGCTTCTTTAGAGCTTCTCATATATAAACTTATGGGTGAGCCAAAACAATATTTTGAGCTTTTGAGCTATAAAGTTTTTGATCAGAAACAACTCAAAGATAACTCTCAAGCAGAGGCCACAGTCCTTGTGAGAGTACCTCCTGGAGTAGGAGAGGTGGAGCATACTGCAGCTTTGGGGAATGGGCCTGTAAATGCTCTGGATAATGCACTTCGTAAGGCTTTAGTTAGATTTTATCCCACTATAAGTGAGATGGAGCTTGAAGATTATAAAGTAAGGGTACTTCCTGGTCTGCCAGGTACAGCTTCTAAGGTTAGAGTTTTTATTCTCTCTAAAGCTAAAGGCAACAAATGGGGTACTGTAGGGGTCTCTACAGATATATTAGAAGCAAGTTGTCAAGCCTTGGTTGATTCCTATACCTATAAACTTTTTTTAGATAAAAAGAAAAGGGGGTAAAGCTTTGCCAATCAGATTTTCCTTTGCTGGAAAGGGTGGGACAGGAAAAAGTACACTTTCTGCACTCTTAGTAAATTTTCTCTTAGACAAGGGTCTTAAACCAATTTTAGCAGTAGACGCAGATCCCAATGCTAATCTTAATGAGCTTTTGGGAGAGGAAGTACATGTAACCTTGGGTGAAATAAAAGAAGAGTTAAGAAAAAGCGTACCTGATAGCATGGCAAGATATGATTATGTGGAGATGCGTCTTCATCAAGCCATCATAGAAGGAGAGGGCTATGACCTTTTGGTTATGGGACAACCCGAGGGTCCTGGATGTTATTGCGCAGCTCACTCCTTTCTATCTCAAGCCATAGAAAAACTTATGCGCTCTTACAACTACTTAGTAATTGATAACGAAGCTGGTATGGAACACCTCTCAAGACTTAATCTATTAGAAATGGAACATCTCCTTATAGTTTCTGATGCCTCCCACAGAGGGATTATGACAGTAGGTAGAATCGCAGAACTTCTTAAAAGTCTTCAAATCAAGGTAGAGCATCTTTGGATGATAGTAAATCGCTGCCCAGAAGATTTACCTAAAGAACTAAGGCAGTACGCCCAAGAGGTAGCAGAGAAACATAATCTTAAATTACTTGCCTTTTTGCCAGAAGATAGTTTTGTTCTTCAGGCAGAAGCAAAAAAAATTCCTGTATTTTATTGGGATGGCTCTCTTTTAAAAAGAAAAGCCTATGAAAGCTTTTCTAAGCTCATAAACTATGAAACTTCGTCTTTATAATACTCTCTCAGGTAAATTAGAACTTTTTGAGCCCATAAATCCTCCGAAAGTTACTATGTATGTATGTGGCATTACAGCCTACGACTCTTCACATTTAGGACATGCAAGAAGTGCTGTAATCTTTGATGTTCTCTATAGAGTACTCCAAAATTTAGGCTATGAAGTTCTCTATGTTAGGAATGTAACAGATATTGATGATAAAATTATTAATAGAGCAAACAGAGAGGGAATTTTTTGGAGGGATTTAACAGAGAGGTATACAAAGGAATACCAAGAGGAAATGGATAAGCTAAAGGTTTTAAAACCTACATATGAGCCCAAGGCAAGTGAGCATATTAAGGAGATGATTGAGCTTATTCAAATGTTGATAGAAAAGGGTTATGCTTATGTGAGTGGAGGAGATGTATATTTTTCCGTTGAGAAATTTCCCTTTTATGGGAAACTCTCTAAGAGAAGGCTTGAAGATATGATAGCTGGGGTAAGAATTGATCCCTCAGAGAAGAAAAAAAATCCTTTAGACTTTGCCCTTTGGAAAGCTGCCAAGCCCTTTGAGCCTTACTGGGAGAGCCCTTGGGGTAAGGGAAGACCTGGTTGGCATATAGAATGTTCTGCTATGAGTATAAAATACCTGGGAGAAACCCTTGATATTCATGGTGGAGGGTTAGATCTTATTTTCCCCCATCATGAAAACGAAATAGCTCAAAGTGAAGCTGCAACGGGAAAACCCTTTGTAAGATTTTTTCTTCATCACGGTTTAATTACAGTAAATGGAGAAAAGATGTCTAAAAGTTTAGGGAATTTTGTAACCACCGCATACCTTCTTAAGCATTATCACCCTGAAACCATTAGAACTTTTTTACTTTCTAAACACTATCGCTCACCTCTTGATTACAGGGAAAGTAGCCTTAAGGAAATGGAAAAGGCCCTCTATAAATTTTATGAAACCCTTTACTGGATAAAAAAACTCTCTTCTAAAAAAATAGAAGGATTGCCTAAAAGGGCAGAGAACTTAGAAACTTTGAAGGCAAAATTTCAAGAGCAGTTTCTTTTAGCTCTTTTAGAGGATTTGAATACTGCTCAAGCCTTAGGCTATCTCTTTAGTCTCCAAGGTGAGCTTTATAATTACATTAATCAATATAAAGATTTGACCTCTGCTGAGGTAGAGTTGCTAAGAAATATGGCAAGTATGTTACAATTCTACGGTGGCACTTATCTTGGTATAGGAGACAGTGACCCTGAAGAATTCTTCTATAAAGAAAGAAAGAGGAAATTAGCCTTAAAAGAGATAGA
>JBKBMM010000084.1:0-4614 GCA_046295835.1 Caldimicrobium sp. | reverse complement strand
CATATCTAATTCTCTTAAAGGAGGATGAGGAGAAATCTCTCTTGCTAAATTGAGCAATCTATCTGTCTCCCCTGACATAGCTGAAACTACCACTACTAAATCATGACCCATTTTCTTATAGGAAATCACCCTCTCTGCAACCTTTTTTATTCGCTCAATATTAGCAACAGATGTTCCTCCATATTTTTGTACAATCAGCATCTCTCAGCTCCTTTCTTTCTCCGAGTCTTTTTTAAAAGATGCCCAAATAGGATCCTCACCAAAGTGTTGAAACCAAAAATCAGCAGGATCAAGTGTATCTATATCTGGTTTAAATTCAACTTTATAGTTATCGCAATATTGCATAAGAAGATGATAAGCTCTATTTAAATCCTTCATTACCTCAGGATTTCCACCTTTATCAGGATGATGCTCTTTCGCTAAGGCACGATATTTCTCTATGATTTCTCTTCGAGTAGTAATTATAGGCACTCCTAATAATTTCCTTGCCTTTTCTATAGCTTCCCATTTTTTCTTCCAATCCATAACTTTTTATTATACCCTTAATTCACTCTCCTTGCAAACCTCAGCAGTAAAGACATAAATTTCCACCTCTGGATCAAGATAACAATCCTCTGATAATCCAGCTTTAAGACAAGTATATCTAAGAAAGGTTTCTCTATCCCATTCATATTCTGTAGCTACTTGAGGTAACAAAAGCCCTCTATAATGGCCTTTTTTTATATAAATTCCATGTTTCCCCACTTCAATTTCCTCATAACTTACCCTTTTAAGAGGAGAAAGGAGTGAAATTTCTATTTCAACATCTTCAAATTCTTCTTCTCTAAGAGGTGGAAAGCGAGGATCTTTAAAAGCTGAACTCAAGGCAACCTCAATTATCTCTTCATAAAGAGGCTTTTCTGGAAAAATACTCCCAATGCACCCCCTAAGACTACCTCTTTCATGTCTTTCTTTTCCGCTTCCTTTTTTGTATAAAGTAACAAAAACCCCTCTTTTTTCATAAAGATGAGGAAAATTTTCTTCTGTGGGTGGAGAAACTTCTATTTTTTTACCTTTAAAGGCCTCTTTTAAAGCCCTTCTAATTATAGCAAATAAATATCTCCATTCTTCCTTTGAAAGCATTATATCATTTTACTCCTAACTTATTCAGAATAACCTCTGCAGAAAGCACTCCGCTTTTTATCTCCCCATCGGGAAATACAAAGGTAGGTGTACCTCTTACTCTAAGTTTTTGCATAAGATTTATGCTACTTTCTACTATAGACTTTCCTGATTCACACTGATTCTTGCTTAAATACCCCCTTTTAAGACCTTCAAAACCTTTGTTATCACAAATTATGGAGATAGATTTGGCTTTCGCTTCTGGATGAATAGGTTCTAAAGGGAATAAAATCACTTTTACAGAAAGCTTCCCTGCAGTTACCAACTCCTCTAAAATACCCTCTGCCTGCTTACAAAAAGGACAATCTGGATCAGTAATAAAGTATACATATTTAGAAGCATTGCCCCAAGTAAAAGCTACTACTTTATCTAATTCCTTTAAATTTTCCGGGCTAAGTACCCTTTTATTTAAAAGGGCTAATTTTTCAGCAGTAAGATTTTTCTTTACCGATATATCAATTATATTACCACTTACAATAAATTTACCAGAAGAATCCGTATAAAAGATCCCTCTTTCCCCCTCTGGAAGTTTTACCACAACCTCACAAAGACCTAAAATAGGTGAGTTTTCAATTTTTTCTAAGGAGATGCCCTTTTGTATGGAGTCAATAGTTTTTTGGAAATCCTCAAGTTTTGGGCACTTACCTCCTCCTATTTCAGGAATACCACCTTTGCAGGAAATCAAAAGAAACAAAGGTGCTAAAATTAAATAAATAAACTTTTTTGTAAACATCGTCTTAATCCTCCTTTGTATTTTATCAAAGACTCCTTTATAAAGATACTATACTTCCTTTAAAATAAAAGTGGAAAGAGGACTTCTTCCTGCTCTTTTACTCTTATCATCGGGATAGCCCACAGCTAATAGAGCACACATTTCATACTCATCTATGGGAAGTCCTAAGATCTCCTTTACTTTATTTTCATTTTTTAAAATTTCTCCTAACCAACAGGTTCCTAAACCCAGACTATGGGCTGCAAGCATCATGTTTTGCATACAAGCCCCAGCTGATTGATGATCCTTTATCTGATGATACATAGATTTTTTTTCTAAGAATACCCCTATAAGTACTGGAGCTCTTTTTATCAATTGTGAATAAATGGTAAGTTTAGAGAGCTTTTCTTTAATTTCCTCTGACCAAATTATGACAAATCTCCAAGGTTGATTGTTATGGCCAGAGGGTGCCCAAATACCAGCTTCTACAATTTTTAATATTTTTTCTCTTTCTGGCCTTTGAAGAAGATATTTTCTTATGCTTCTTCTTTCAAAGATAGCCTTAATAACGGAGGAAACCAACTCCTCTGACATAACCCTTTGGCCGTGAAGTAATTTTTAACTCTGTTAAAACTTCTTTTCTTATTTCTTCAAGTAGCGCCATATCCTCCACATAAGCAAGCTTTGTTTTTTCACCCTTAAGTAAGGCTATGGTTTTGGCCACAAGAAGCCCCACATTTATTGCATTCATCAAGTCTTTATTATCCCAAAGGGCAGACTTACTCTTATAGGAATAGGCAATAGCCCAGGGTGGAATGATTGCCCCCATAGAATTGAGGGTTGTAATTAAATATCCCCCAGTCATAATAGCTCCCGTATCTGCCCCTACTACTACTGCCCCAAATACTTTACCTTCTAAATAACTTGGCTCCCCAAAGGCTACCATATTCTCTAAAGAAGTCATCCTATCTATGAGATTCTTTACCACACCTGAAGGAGCAAACCAATAAATAGGAGTTGCTAAGATAATTCCCTCAGCTTCATAAATTTTTTCCAGCAAAAACTTTCCATAATCCTCAAATATGCAAGGAAATTTACATTCTGGACCTTCATTTTGTATACATCCCACACAGGGTTTAATTTCTCCATCATAAAGGGAGTACCATGAAGTTTGAGCTCCCTGCCTTTCTGCAGCTTTTAGAGTTGCAAGAAGAAGCTGAGCAGTTCCCCCATTCTTGTGTGGACTTCCCAATAACCCTAATATTTTCATAGCTCCAGTGCCTCCTTCCAGAAATTAGGTAAGGCAAAGGAAGCTCTATGCATCTCAAAATTATAATACTTGGTATCTTTAGGTTCTATACCTTTCGGATTTTCAGGATTTTGAAAGGGACATCTCATGATATAGGCATTGTCACTCCCAAAGGAGGGTACATTAGCCCTATATACATATATATCTTTCTCTGAATAGACTTCCTTATAGATTTTATATACCCCTGTTAAAATATTTTTCATTGTAAAGGGAGTTCCGCATTGTTGAACAATTATACCTTCAGGACAAATCCTCTTTAATTTTTGATGAAAATCTGCTCCAAAAAGGGCATGGGAAAGCTCTTGTGTAGTTTCCCCTATATCTGGATCTGTGGAATCAATTATAATTAAATCAAAGGTTTTCCCAATCTTTGCATACTCCTCAACTACCACATAGGCATCCTTAGTTAAAAGGGTAAGCCTCGGATCTTTGGGATCATCCGGAAGTAATTCTGGAAAATACTCCTCAATTAGCTTAGGCACCTTTGGATCTATATCTACAATTATTACTTCTTCTACATTGGAATATCTGAGAACTTCTCTTGCAGCGCCATAATCGCCACCTCCACAAATAAGCACACGTTTTACAAAACCTTCTGGTGCACTTTGCATAGGTATGTGAACCAAAGCCTCGTGATAAATAAATTCATCCCTGGAAGTAAACTGAAGATTATTATTAATAAAAAGCATGCGTCCCCAAAATTTATTTTCCAAAATGTAAATATTCTGTAGCCCTGATTCTCCATAAATTATTCGACCTATATATCCAAAAAGATAATCCTCATTTATAAATTCAGCAAAAAAAACTTTAACTCCCTTTCCTTCTGTAGCTAAGGCTTTAGACATTATTTCCTTCGCCATAGAACAACCCCTGAAAAGAAAGGAAAATTTTAAATAGTTTTTAAAAATTTATCCCAACTCTAACTTTTGTCAATCTTTATACTCTTTGAAGATAACCTATGAATGCCTATTTAGATACTTTTTCTCAAACTCTATTTTGGGCAAAGGCTTATCAAAATAAAAACCTTGTAAATAATTGCACCCCATGATCTTTAAAATATCGGCTATTTCTTTATTTTCTACACCTTCAGCTAAGGACTTTGCAGAAAGCATAGCTGCAAGATCAATGATTATCTTTGCTAAAACCCTATTTCTAGCATTTATATGTAAAGATCTAACAAAAGAGAGATCGATCTTTATTACATCTATAGGTAAATCAACTAAAGTTAGTAAATTACTATATCCTGTTCCAAAATCATCAACAGCTATACGAAGGAAGGGGAACTCTTCCTTTAAGTTCTTTAACATCTCCGCTACCTTTTCACTATCAACAATTAAATCTCTTTCTGTAATTTCAATAACTAAAGGATATTTTAAATTTTTTAATAAGTCAGTTACATTTAGCCAAAAGGTTTTATCCATTAAGGTTTTTG